>JAZSAO010000079.1:0-9718 GCA_045601945.1 Faecousia sp.
CAGCCTTCTTACAAGGATATGGATTAAAAATATTACGTATTCCCAACAACGCAATTCAACAAAACTTTCGTGGTGTATGCGAACACATTGATTTATTGGTAAATCAACGCCATAATGAATCGCTTTCTAATCATCGATAGCCATTTCATATGCACCAAGCATCCTCACAGCAGGCACCAAAGCCTCCCTTGTGTAAAGGGAGGTGCCCCAACGGGGCGGAGGGATTGTTGGCACCTATTTCATCATACCGACTATAAACCTGCAGGATAGCCTCAGCAATCCCTCACCGCTTCGCGGAGCTCCCTTTGCACAAGGGAGCCTTAGTACATACCATTCCTTCAATACTACGCAAAAACGCAACCTGAATCATATTGCAACCATCGCAAAAAAGGAGGACAATATATGTTCCATCTGATCGCAGGCCCCTGTGCCATTGAGTCTGAAGAAATGGTGCTGGAAATTGCCACCCAAATGAAGAAAATTACTGAAGAACTGGGGATTCCCTATACCTTCAAAGCCTCCTTTGATAAGGCTAATCGCACCTCTATTCATGCCTACCGTGGCCCCGGAATCGACGAGGGCATCCGCATCCTGAAAAAGGTTAAAGAAACCTTGGGGCTATCCATCTGCACAGACATTCACGAACCTTGGCAGGCAGAAAAAGTTGCCGAGGTAGCGGATATTATCCAGATCCCTGCTTTCCTGTGCCGTCAGACGGACCTTCTGGTCGCTGCTGCTAAAACCGGCAAGTGCATCAACATTAAGAAAGCACAGTTCCTGGCAGCTTGGGATATGAAAAACTGCGTCAACAAGGTTCGGGAAGCCGGTAACGACAACGTCATGCTCTGCGAGCGTGGTACCAGCTTCGGCTATAACACATTGGTGGTGGATATGACCGGACTCCGCGTGATGAAAGATTTCGGTGTTCCCGTAGTCTTTGATGCCACCCATTCTGTCCAGAAGCCCGGTGGAAACGGAACCAGCACCGGTGGCAATGTCCAATACGTAGAATATCTGGCAAAGGCCGCTGTTGCCGTGGGCGTAGATGCTCTGTTTATGGAAACCCATCCTGATCCCGCAACCGCCAAATCTGACGGTCCCAACATGGTTCCTCTGGATCAGATGAAAGAGCTCCTGATCAAGCTCCAAAAGGTCTATGCAGCAGTCCACTAATACGGCTCACAAAAAGCCGTTTTATACCTAAAATAAGGAGAAAAAAGCTCATGGAATTTGATATCATCCACGAAGCCCACTCCATATTCAATAAAGAAATCGCCGCCATTGGAGCCACCCGAGATTCCTTGGGTGCGGATTTTGAGCAAATGGTAGACCTAATTCTCCATTGCCGAGGCAAGGTAGTTCTCACCGGCATGGGGAAGCCCGGCCATATTGCCACCAAAATTGCCGCTACTTTTGCCAGTCTCGGTACGCCATCTTTTTTCATGCACCCCGGAGAAGCCATGCACGGCGATCTAGGCATGGTGGAGCAAAAGGATGTTGTTATCCTTATGAGCTACAGCGGTGAAAGCGAAGAAGTCACCCGACTCATGCCCGTTTTGCAAGAGATCGGTTGTACCACCGTTGCCATTACCGGCAAGCCAAAATCCACCTTGGCAAGAGAGTGTCAGTACCATTTCTTCTTCCCACCCTTTGAAGAAGCCTGTTATATGCATTTGGCTCCCACCTCCAGTACTACCGCCCTTTTGGTTTTGGGTGATGCACTGGCGTTGGTCGTTTCCCGCGCTAAAAACTACACCAAAGAAGATTTCGGTTTCCACCACCCTGCCGGTGCTTTGGGTAAGAAACTCCTGACCAAAGTTCGAGATCTCATGCATACAGGCTGTGAAAACGCCACTATTCTCAGTGGAAACACTCTCCGTAGTGCTATTGTGGAAATGAGCGCCAAGGGTCTGAGCATGGTCACTGTAGTAGACGAGAGTCAAAAACTCCTCGGCATTATTACCGACGGAGATCTTCGCCGCATGCTTGAAAAAGGGCTGGACGTATATAATCAAAGCATCGACAGCGTTATGACCCATAACCCCAAGTGGATCGATCTCCGAGAGCCGGCAGTAAATGCCCTCCAGCGGATGAACGATCTGCATATTACCTCTATGCCCGTGCTGGATGAGACCGGCTGTGTAGTCGGTTCCATCCTGCTCCAAGATATTATAAAGGCAGGTATCGTACAATGAGCATCAAATTATTTGTCATGGATGTAGACGGCACTATGACCGACGGATCTATTTACATCGGTGCTGCAGGAGAAATGATGAAGGCCTTCGATGTAAAAGACGGCTATGCCATCTACCATATGCTCCCCGCTCATAATATCGTCCCCGTGATTATCACCGGCCGTAGTTCCGACATCGTAACCGCCCGTGCAAAGGAACTGAAGATCACAGAGCTTCACCAGGGTGTATCCGACAAGCTGGCTGTTCTTGCCTCCGTAGCAGCCAAATACAATGTCACTCCCGCTCAGATCGCCTACATCGGTGACGATCTCAACGATTTGGATGCCATGTCCTACTGCGGCTATACCGCATGTCCCGCCGATGCCGTGGATGCAGTCCGCAAGGCCGCAAAATATGTCTGCAAATCCAACGGCGGTCGCGGTGCCGTCCGAGAATTTGTAGAATATTTGCTTTCCCTTGCATGATCTGCAACTCTATGAAAAGAATCCTGAAGTATGTCCTACTGGGTCTCGCTGCTCTTATTCTGCTGTGGCTGGTTCTGGGCTTCTGTATTCCAAAATGGAGTATAAAGCTGACAGAATATCAGATTGCCTCGAGCAAACTCACCACCCCTCTTCGGATCGTGCAACTCTCTGATCTGCACAATGCTGATTTTGGCGAGAAGCTCCCTCAATTGGTTGCAGAGCAGGAGCCCGATTTGATCCTGTTTGTGGGTGATTTAGTAGATATGGACCGCAGTGATCGCGACCACGCTCTTGTCACCCTCAGCAGCTTAGCAGAAATCGCCCCGGTCTATGTATCCATGGGCAATCATGATGTGGTTCACGAGAGCAACTATGGCATAGATCTAAAGGCGGCTTTCGAAGCAACCGGTGCAACTGTTCTGGATTCCGCCTACGAAGACATTACCGTAAAGGGGCAAGGAATCCGCATCGGAGGCATTTACGGCTATTGCCTGCCGGCTAAGTATTACGAAGCCCGCGAGCCAGAAAGCGACTTCCTATACACCTTTCAAGATACATCTGACTATACTCTCCTGCTGACTCATATGCCGGTGTGTTGGCTCATCAACGGCAGTCTGGAGTATTGGGATGTAGATTGCGTTCTCTCCGGTCATGCCCACGGTGGCCAAGTAATCCTCCCTTTTATCGGCGGTCTCTACGCCCCGGACCAGGGTTGGTTCCCGGGCGAGTGCAGCGGTCATTTTGAAACAGACAACAAACACCTCTTCGTCACCACCGGTCTCGGCGGCACCACCCCCGTCCCCCGCTTCTGGAACCGTCCTGAAATAGTTGTTCTTGAAATAGAATCACTAAACAAGTAAGTTTATACCAAAACTTTATATGTTTTAACTTGTTAATATCTCCTCCTTTATTACGGAAATCCGATAATTGGACATATGATAAGATTACACTATTTAGAGGTATTACACCATGAGAAAGATTCTTTATATAGTCGATTACCCTCTCCACGAATACAATTCCGTTCGTGATATTCTCTATAACATTTTACACCACGAGGATATGTGTTCAAACGAACAAATTCTCATAATGTCACAGGGCGCTCTATCTAACCCTTTAGAGTGTGAAACTATAGACAGTTATAAACATTACTCTACCCCGGAAAAAACCGCAAAAGAAATCATGACCTGTTCAAAATTTTCTCCGTCACAGAAGTTTATATGGTTATTTAGAATTCTAATCCGAAAACTCGCTCGTCATCCACGACTGGCGTCCATATATGCACATTGTCAAAGCACCAACTACTTAAAGAAAATTATGCAGATAGAGGAGCCTGATTTCATTATCTTTTTCTCGTATTTCCCCCAAAAAAAATTTTTCCCAATTGTGTACTAAGCGAAATATTCCCTATATTTCCATACTGTATGATACCTATATTGAACGGCCTTTCCTTAACAAGGAAGAAGGATACCCTATAGAAAAATATATTATTCAGAATGCCATCGGCTATTTTGTTCCCGGTTTCTTCCTTGATGGATACTTAAAGCACTATGACGATTCAAATATCTATCCTTTTGATCTACCCTTATTGATAGACAAACAGGATGTATCGAACGCATATCAGACCTCCAACCAAAAATACAATTTCACATATTTCGGACAAATGCAAACTTTCCGCAATGGAGATCGTATAAAAGACATTTTCAGAGAACTCAATTGTACTTTGGATGTTTTCTCAACAAGTCCAAAGGAAAATGACGGAGCATTTGTTCATCATCCGGCAGTTACTCATAAAGAATTATATGATATCATTGTAGGTAGCAAATATCTGGTTGCTATCGACAACAGTGCTCCATACTCTGATTATTTGCCGTCTAAAGCGTATCTTTATGTCTCATTCACCAAGCCCGTAATTGCCTTTGGCGACAACGAAGACTCAGCACTGATCAGGTTCTTCAAGGATTATCCGTGGTTTTATTATCACAATATTAATAATCCTTCCCTAGAAGGTCTCCAATCGTTTATAGATAGATATCAGAATAACGAAAACAAATTCCACGAGAACATCTATTCAAATTATACACGATTTTCCCCTCATATTGCCCTAAAGCCCATTGTCTCTCTTGTTAAGAAGACATTGGAAGAATGATACATATTAATGAGCAATATGTATCGTCCTCCCGGTTTCTGTACATCCCATAAGTTTCGGAATATACAGAAACCGGGACCTTTTTTAAAGGCCCCGGAAACGGTTTGCTGATATCGATATTTTTAGTCTGCAAACTCCGGTGATATGAGGAGCCAGTAATCCTCATATTCACACACCGTCCAATTCTCTGTATCCACATCTAATGCGGAAAGTCTCTCATCTTCTGCATCACAGAAGATCACATTCGGCATCTTGGAGGGATTGACGGAATAGTATCTGTTCATTTTCTTTACCCGGTTCAACTCTCCCGCTCTGCTTGTCGCATGTGTCCAAGTAGAATAACATCCGATCGGTAAATCTACATTTACATACAAAACAGGGTCAAAAATCAGGCTCAAGAACCGAATCTCTTCCTTCTTCTCCAGATCTACATTCTCCATAAGATAGTCCAGCGCTGCGATCCTGTCCTCATATTCATACTTCAGATCCACATGGGTCACGATCCATCTTGAGGGACCTTCCGCAATTCTGCCCTCCAGTTCCGGCACAGATCTGTCCATATAATGCCGGTCGATTTTGAGATAGGTTTGTGTAAAGATCTGTCCGACAAAAATCGCAACTGCCATAGAAAGGACCGCTGCTGCTCTTATAGACGAGCTCTTACCTGCCGCTCCATCTGCAGAATCGGAACGCTTCTGTGCTTGCACCGATTGTCTCAATTCCTGTACCAGTTGCCAAATGAGCAATATGCTTCCTACACCGCAAACACTCAGCCCCATAGACAGTGCCATCAAGCCTGTGTCAGAGGAGACATAGGAAATCAAGGAATACGCTATTCCAAGTCCACCAAAAATCCAAACAATACTGCTCTTCTGCTTTTTCTTCTCCAGCAATAAGAACGCTATCACTCCCAAAAATGCAATGGGAGTCATTTGGAGATTGAGATTCGGACTCTTCCCTCTCTCTCCAAACAATGTGATGATTTCTACGACAAACGCAAATCCGGCTACAGAGAAGACCGCCGTTCTTCCCCATAGAGTTGTTCTGATCTTCTTGAAAACCAGAAGAATACCCATAACCCCCAGCACAATGATATACCACTTCCAGAAGGAAAACACCAGAGTAAGCAAAGTATCGCCACGGCCGGATACCGTTCCTCCGAAGGAATAGGTAGCAAACATATTGGGGAGCTTCTCAAAAAATTCTGCAATGGTGTAGTTGTTCAAAATGAACCGCCATACATAAAGTACAAATGCCGCTCCGGCTATTACCATACTCCAAAGTGCAGACTTAAGGAAAAACTTTGTATTCTCCGAAGGCTTGCAGAAGTAGAAAATTATACAGCCTACCACATACGCTCCATATACCCCCCCCATATAGGGCGACGCAATAACGGCAATCACCGTCAGCAATGAAAAAATCACCGTAAAGGGCAAGCATTTTAAGGGCTTCCCTTCTACCTGTCGGAAGAACAGGCTACAGATCAGAAGTATACACATAAGTTCTATAGAGGTATAGGACATGGTCATCTGATCCAGAGGAGAAAACAGCAGCAAATACAGATATGCCACAATTGCACCGGGATACTTCTTTCTCAGGACGGAATAAAGGACCGTGCAGGAGAACACCCAACAAGCACAATATAACCCACGGAATATAATCAATATTCCCTCTGTAGTATGGAATAATCCAACATATAGCCTATAAAAAGGCAACAGTAATACACCTGCATTCTGTGCAAAGTTCCACTCATCAATATAAAGGCTGTCTCCGTAATACAACCGTTGTGCAAGAGTCACAATAAATGGCTCATCATTGAAGGAGAACCCATATTGAGCACGAATGGCCAGAAGCATACATGCTATGCATGCCATACCCCAAATACAATAATTCTCTTTTTTCATTACTGATCTCATAAGAGTCCCTTTTCTACCTTTCAAAAGCATATTTAATGATCGTCGGAAGTTCCTATCTATTTAGTTAAAATATTCCTCATTTAATAACAATTTCAATTTATTGCTATATTCTATCATGGTTTCGTAGGAATTTCAAGTAGCTTTGCGTATAATTTACTGTCAAGTCAAGTCAATGCCTTACTTATCTGAATCTTTCTTGCTCAAATATAGCATATTTTGCAAACATAGCATTGAATATAAAAAGATTTTATGGTATAATAATAAATGTCTATTTTCGGTTATTGCAATTTATTGGAGGTTTTTATGTCCAGAATCATGATTTTGGGTGCAGGACGAGGGCAGGTTGACCTAATCAAGGCTGTTAAAAAATACGGTCACACTGCTATCGTAGCAAGCATCCCCGGTTCTTATCCCGGTTTTGACTATGCCGACGAGGTCTGTTATGTTGACATCACAAATCCCTTGGCAGTTGAGCAGGAGATTTTAGCCCGGAAGATCGATGGCATCACAACCTGTTGCATGGATACCGGAATGGAGTCTTTGGGCTACATATGCGAGAAGTATCATTTCCCCGGTCCCTCCCTACAGTCTGCAAAAACTGCCCGAGATAAACTCTTGATGAAGGATAAGTTTATAGCCGGCGGAGTTCGAACCGCAAAATATATAAAAATTACCTGCAAGGAGGATTTGGCCAGTTGCTGCAATAGCTTGTCCTTCCCCATGATTGTAAAAGCTGTAGATCAGCAAGGTAGTAGAGGAATCAATATCGCCGAAACTTCCGAAGAACTCCAGTCTGCATGGGAGTCTACAATGGCAGACACTATAAAGGACTATTGTATTGTAGAAGAATACCTATCCGGACCCAAACACGGTGCCAACGGCTGTATCGTAAATGGAGAACTCCTCTTCTTCGTTGCCAGTGAGGACATTACCGATGGAACATCTGTCCTCGGTCATATCTTCCCCTTTGTAGTTGACGATGCCATCCGACAGGATATCGCACAGCAGAGCCTTGCCGCCATTTTGGCCCTGGGACTGGACAACTGTGTTTTCAATGTAGATTACATTCTTCACAATAATCAGGTCTATATCATCGAAGCTACAGGCCGCTTAGGGGCAAACGGCATCCCGGAACTATTGTCACTGTACTACAACACTGACATTTATCAAATTCTAACCGATATTTCCTGTGGTAACGGCTCTCAGCTTACACCGCTGTCTCCCTCAACTACCGAAGCCTTTTGTTGTTCAAAAATGCTTATCTCCTCTAGAGGTGGCATTCTGAAAGAAATCATAGACTGCAATCCCCCCAGTCCTCACATCTCCCACATTTCATATTTCGTTTCCCCGGGGGATTCTATCCGCCCTTACGCCAATGCAAGAGACTGCCTTGGGCAGATCATTCTCAGAAATATCCCCACAAGGGATTGTGAATCCTATATCAAAGATGTTGAACATCACATTTGTTTTGTCATGGAGGAATAATGGAGCAGTTATTTGTACACAACTCAGCCTCTGTCACCGATACTTCCGGTGAAGAAGGCTCTAAAATATATCAGAACTGCTATGTACAGCGTTCTCACATTGGAAAGCATTCTACCGTAGGAGACTTCTCCCGATTAGGCGGCTGTCGCTTGGATGAACATGTTGCCATTCAAAGGAATGCCATGATGTACCATGTGGATATAGGACGCTACAGCTATACCGGGAAGAATTTTACTGCATGGGATTGCTCCATCGGTGCATTCTGCTCCATTTCCTGGAATGTAAGCATTGGAGGAGCCAATCATGACTACTCTCGGATCACTACCCATTCCTTCCTATACAGCAGAGATTTCGGTCTTCTCCCCGAGGAGCACTATGAAGGATATGACAGATTCTCGCGACCCTGTATCATTGAGAACGATGTTTGGATTGCTGCCAATGCGTGTATTTGCCGCGGCGTGACCGTACATACGGGAGCTGTCATCGCCGCTGGTGCAGTGGTGACTCACGATGTACCTCCTTATACTATTGTCACCGGAGTACCCGCCAAACCTTTAAAGAAACGGTTTGATGACGAAACCATTCGTTTACTCTTAGACAGTCGTTGGTGGGAGTTTCCGGAAGAAACGATTCGGAACCATTTTCGCTTATTCGATCGTTCTGCAACACCGGAAACAGCCATGGAACTGCTTAAGCTACGGCGGAGTTTAGAGAAAGAAGGGATATAAATTGCTGATTTCTGTTGCAATCCCCTGTTACAAATCAAAGAATACCATTTCTACTGTAGTGCATGACATCCGCAATGCCATCACTTCCGAACCCGGCTATGATTACCAGATCATTCTGGTCAATGATTACCCCGAAGACGAGACCTTCTCCGTAATCCGCAATCTGTGTGAAGAGGATCCTAAAATCATCGGCATCAATCTGTCCAAAAACTTTGGGCAAACTGCCGCCAAGATGGCAGCTATTCCTTATGTAAAAGGCGATGTTTTGGTCTATATGGATGATGATGGACAGCATCCTCCGGAAGGGATCCTCCCTTTAGCCAATAAGATTGTCGAAGGTTATGACGTTGTCTATGCCTATTTTAAAGAAAAAAAACATAGCGGTTTCAAAAAAATCACCAGCAAACTGAATTCCAAATTAGCAGAAATTAATGGCACAAAAGCAAAAGGCGTGCACATTTCCAGCTTTTACGCCATCAGCCGTTTTGCCATTGATTCCTATTCCAATTATAACAGCCCCTTCCCGGCTATGGCCGGCTTCCTGAATTCTCTTACCTGCAAGACGACGGAGATCGAACTGCCCCATCGAGAGCGCTTATCCGGGAAGTCTAATTATACCTTTAAGAAGCTTATGAAGCTTTGGCTAAACGGCTTTACCAACTTTTCCGTCATTCCCTTGCGGTTTATATTCTTTATAGGAATGTTCTTCGCCTTCTGTGGTTTCCTCTTTGGCTTCGGTATTATCATCGCCAAGCTGTTGAATCCCCATATGGCAGCAGGGTAT
>JAZSAO010000080.1:0-8399 GCA_045601945.1 Faecousia sp.
ACATAAATATTATTTAGTATACATCATGGAGCCCATGGCATTCAAGAGGTCAGCGGTTCGATCCCGCTTATCTCCACCATTTTAAGGCCTGAAATCGAAAGATTTTGGGTCTTTTTTCTTTTGTTTTGGAATTTTTTGCATTTGAGTAATATCCCTGCGTACCACAATTGTACACTTTACATCTGTGTACACAGGGATATTCTACCCTACAGGCCGCTGCCGGTTACAGTGGTCTGTTTTTTTCATGTTTGGTTGGGTAGGACGGAGAATCGCCGGCTGTGTGGAGAATTTGGGACAGAGAACCGTCCGTCCCCTGTCTTGTGTCTTGTTTATCCTGCGATAAAATGGTTTTCTAACCATTTTATCAAGAAACAGTATTATAAAAAAAGGTGCTGTATTTCCTGTTTATCCTGTTGCTTTTTAGATGATATTCGTGTATAGTAGCATGCATGATATAATTGGATACTTAGGAGGTAATTTCATGGAAAAATTATCTATACTCAAGCGAACTCTTGCATGGCTCTTGCTACTGTGTATGCTGGCAGGGCTCATGCCTATGTCCGTCTTGGCAAACTCGGGTTCTGATGTGCCGAAGGAGGAGACCAAAGCTGCCACAGAACCCATGACAGCAGATCAGATCCGAATGGCAGTAGAAGCTCTCACTGCACCTACAGGTGGGGTGAAATACGGCAACCGGCTGGTAGATCTGACGGGATACCTAACAGTTGCCGGCAACCGTATAGCCTTGGATATTTTGAAGGGACGGTACTACCTGGCTTCTTTCGTAGATGGATCATACTATGTCTTTGACGGATCTGTTTTGCCTTCTGCTGCGGGAACCATTGCCGCAAGGAAGAAAAGTGCCGACGGACAGTCTCTCACGGGAATGAGTAAGAATCAGACGATCCTATTCACCTTACGGGGAGTAAATACAAATAAGGATTGCACCTATGCCATCGGATTCGGCAGAGGCGGTTATCTCGACAGCATTACAGAAGGAGCTAAGATCGTCAATGTAGAAACTTCAGGAAAGCACGCCGGCTGGATATGGTCCACAGATGAGAAACGAGTGATCATCAATAATAATCTGAACCATGCCGGTGGCGGATATACCCGTTACTGCATTACCCTAAATGCTGACAAGAACGCATTTCTCTGGAGTGCCATTACCGATACACAGGCTGTCCAGGCCGGAACAGATTACGATCGTCATTATCTGTTCCGTTACTGTTACAGTCTCCAAGATCTCTATACAGCACTCATTACCATGGAGACCTATTTGGATCGCCCCGCAGGTGTTTCCGATGAAATGTATCAACATTTCCTGGACTCCTATGGTAGTGCCCTTACACTCTACAATACATACAATGTCACGGATCTGACCGAGGAACTTTATCTGGACTCCGAACTTATCCAGGCTCGGATCGATGCCATGAAAAAGGAGATCATGTCCTACGAAAAGCTGTTGGATCCTTCTTTGGCCTATTTGGATCTGCCTATTGAAGTACTGGACTTCCGTGCCGATGGGTATTTGTTTGAGAATCCCGGTACTTTTATTGCTCCCTACAATCTGTCCCAGAGTAGCCCTGCAGTTACCTTGCCCGACGGAAGCACCATGGCTCGCCCCGGTAAGCTGGAATGGGATAAAGCCTCTAACCAGAATGATAAGAAATTCTTTGTATCCGGTCTCGTAGAGCCGGAGCTTGTCAACGGTTCTATCGTATATGCTCCCGATGTAATCAAGTACATTGCAAACGCCCTCATGAGCACCGCCCATGATCCCGGCACTGCCTATAACGAAAATTGGAACGATGTGTTCTATATCAAGAAGAAAAGCGCGGACTTCCGTCTGGGAACTTGGGAAGAAACCTTAGCCAAGATCGGCTATACCAACGGCAACCCTATGACTTGGGAGCAGGTGGAGACAGCCTATGATCTGGCATACTATATGCTCCTTTATGTTTGGCAACCGACTGAGGCAGGAGACTATCTGGAAAAGAATGTCGCGGTCAATTCCGGCACTATGGATCTTCCTTATAATATGGTGATCGAGGAATTGCAATATCTCCGCTTATATTACAACCCTTCCACCGGATATTATGAATTCACCTCCACCAATTCCCATTCCCGTAGTGGTGGATATATCTTTAACGACGGACAGAACAAGCTTCACACGAATCCTAACTTTAATGTGGCACGGGATTTGGGATTTGAAAATGGGGATATCTTCGATGCTCGATCTACAGGTTCCTCATTAACCAATAATTCCCTTAACTATAAAGCAGACTCCAATTTCTTCTACAGCCTCCATGCAGCCAGTAAGTTCGTTTACTATAAGGAGAAGAACTATTTCTTTGACTTTACCGGAGATGATGATGTTTACTTCTTTATAAATGATACCCTTGTATGCGATATCGGTGGTATCCACGGCAGTCCTAACCGCAGTGTTTATCTGGAAGAAAAGATGGATCATTCCGACATGACCTACGCAGAGTACTTGGGGCTGAGGGACGGAGATATTTGCAGCTTTGATATGTTCTTTGCTGACCGTCATTTGACGGGCATTAACTTAGTGTTCAAAACAAACATCCAACTTCTGAACGAAGATGTGATCACAGAGAAGCACCAGTATCTGGTTCAGTCCGAGGGGCAGAACAATGTCCATCCGACTACCGGCATGGGCGAGTATTTGCAGGACAATCGCATCGTTAACATCGGAGACATTGTTGCCTACAGCTTCGATTTGCTGAACAAGGGTGACGTCCCTGTGAACCGGGTTTCTTTCCGTGACGAAGCTCTGGGTACGGAGATGTCTCACGAGGAAATGATCCTCAGCAATACTGAGCTTACAAACGGCGTTAGTACAAGCTACGGGGATCTGAAACTCTTCTATGGCCCCTACAGCGCAAAAGCAGGCAGTACCCTTCAAGGACCCGGAACACCCATTACTTTCTCGGAGCTTGACAGTCTCTTGAGAGAAATGAGCCAACCCAATACGGTGGATGGGAAACTGGTGTATCCTGCCTTCCCTAACAAGGTCTACTGTTTCAGCCCCTCCGGCCCTGTTTCTTACACAGATCCCTCCGGTGAGGAAACCGTGACCCTTACAGAAGCACAGCAGCTTCAACATCTCTTAGAATTGGGTGTTGCTGCCAACGGACACTTAAAGGTCTATGGCATCTGCAGAAAAACCGACTCTGCGGATATGCCCTTCCGCAATGTTCTGAGATCTGCTTGTTATGATAGCGTCAACGGTAATGTTTTGGTAGAAGGCATTGCACGCCGTGCTGTCCGTGTGCCGAACATCAGTTCCGGCATTCGTCCCTATACAGATGCAAAGGTGGCTGTCATTGACTACGGTAAGGCTGTAGAGATCCCCTTCGGCTCTGTAGAGGAGGACTTCTATACCGCTCCGTCTCAATCTGTTGTTGCATTCCTTGGATTAACCCCTAGCGGCAGTAACGGAGACCTTCTGCGCAGTCTTCCCACGGATATGTATTGCAGAACTGAGGGATCGACCATGGCATATGGTAACGGCATTTACACTCGTACGGCAAAGGGGATCCTGTTTGCACCCAACAGAATGCTTTCTCAGGCAGAGAGAGTTTACGGTGTATTCTCTCTTTCCGGCTGCTACGGTCCCGGAGTAAACGGAACCAGCGTGGAGTATAAGTATATGCTCCGAGAGCTCCGTATTATGCCTGCCACAGTGATGTACTATGAAACCGATTTTGCATCCGGCATTTTTCAGCTGACCCAGAAAGGCGGCGCCACAGCTTGGAGCGCGGACACAGACGGTACAAGTGCCCAAGATGCACAGCAGGATTATTCCTATTTGGCCGGAACTATTTACGACAAGGTCATCGACCGGGAGCATATTCCCGCAAAATCCTTCTTTGTAGATTTTGACGGAACCGGAATGGCAAGGCGTTACCGTGATCAGCTTCAGTATAGGGGCCGTGACTTCGATCGAGAAAACGCATGGTATTCTCATAAAGTGAACAACCCCATTTACAATACCCATACCCTGAATCTTGCAGCGGGTACCATGGAGCTGACCAACCTAACATCCCAAGATTCCGAGGGCAATAAGCTGGGTGCATGGATCCAGACCATCATTCCCGGGGATACCATAGGCAGTAGGGGCATTGGACTGATCTCCGGCCCGGGGCATTTTGCACAGATCCGTTTCCGTGTGGAGAATTGTGTTTCTTACGCAAGTGCTGGCAATATTTCTCTCTTTTTCTCCAATACCTTGGATAATGAGACAGAGGGCGATGTAGCAATGGAATCTCGCCGTGCACGCTTGTCCCTGTCCAACACCGAAGTCCTTAGTGGCAACTATATTACTGTAAAAATTCCTCTGGACGGCACCTACTACGAAGACTCCATGAGTATTGATATCATCCGCCTGTATATCGCAGGATATACCGATGATGGTAGCGGCAAGGGAAAAATCAGTATCGATTATATCTATGTGGGACCGGAAATGGGTATCTCCGAGGGTGTATATGACGATTACCTCTTCTTTGATTTTACCAATACTGCAGCAGATGCCCTCCGTTACGGTGGAGATGTCTACGGAAAATATAATTTTGACGAAGCGAACTCCGATGGCACAGCTGTCCACTGGGCAGGTCGCGACACCAATTTTACGAAAGGAACGGCTCAGATTTCTAACGGCACCTTGATCGTAAAACCCCATGATAATGCTTTCGGATCGATTTATGCAGACACCCAGTCGGGAAGCAGCAATGCCAATACCCATCTCCTGAACTATGATGCGTCTAATGCAGAGGTGTTCCAGATGCGGTTCAAGGTCACCGGCATTACGGATAACGACGCAGTCGCAAGAGCTGCCATCCATTTCTATTACGAGAGCGGTTCGGTCTCGAATCCTTACGATAAGCATGACGAATCCGATGCAGCTACCTTCGACAGCGCTTATCTGAATAAAGGGGAGTATATTACAGTCCGGGGATCCATTCCTCAGGCTGTCCGTGACCGCAGATTCTACGATCGTCTCATCATGTGGGTTGGCGGTTTCCCGGATACGGGGACGAGCAAAAATGCTGTCTTGACATTCGACTACATTTACATTGGGCCGAAATCCAAGTTGGATGAGATCAATGCCGCACAGAGTACCCAGGATAAGATGAATCTGGAGATCCCCAAGGAGGATCATCTGTTCTTCGATTTCATGGATGATGACAGATCAAAATCCCGATACAGCAACCCCATCTACGGTGCTAAGAATTTCGGACTGAAATCCGCCTGGACTGCCAAAGCCGGTTATGTGGGTATTTCCTCTGTGGGGGAAGGCACCATCGTTCTGGAGGATTTAACCCCTCTCAAAAACGGGACGGAAGGTGCCAGCGGTAATATTTTCTGTTCTGCCTATCCTTTGAATTTTACGGTGGGACAGCAGGACTACTGCCGTGTCCGTCTGAAAATCGAAAATGCTGTGAAAGATGCTGATTCATCCCGTAATTTGGGCATCAGAGCAGACTTCCGTGACACAAACGATATACAAAACAGCTCTGCTATCAGTCCCATCAGTTGGGATAAGGTGAACAATAATCAGTTTTTTACCGTAGATATTCCCCTGAGTACCACAGGCTATCGGAATATGGGGATTATGGAACGGTTCAATGTGGTTGTCATTGGTACCCAGTGTGCAACGGTGACCATCGACTATATCTATGTTGGGCCTCTGACAAAGGGTGTCCCCGCAAGCCAAAGCCTGTATTTTAATTTTGAAGATACGGCGGAGGATCGCTTGCGTTATGACTCCGATACCTATGGGTATTCCAACTTTGATTCTCAGAATTGGATCTTAGGAACAGCCAATGGGGCAAAGACCTTTGATAGCTATCCCGCAGCATGGATTGCAACAAACGGAACCCTTTCCTTCAATACCGATACAGGGAATATGGAAGCCACCGTAAATACGGGAAAAACGTCACTTACCCTGCAAACCGGTCCTAACGGTAATGAGCGCCCGGAATTCCACCCCACCGGGAAGGACGTAGCACAGATCCGCCTCAAAACAGAAAATCTTACCATAGGGCAGAATTTCTCCGTGGGCCTTCGGTATCTGGCAGGGGGACAAACGAGCTACTCTGCAACAGAAACCTTTGCTCTTGCACCCCTGTATGAGTTGAGCCCCGACAAGGAATATGTGGTATTTAATCTGAAACTCGGGGATGGGTTTCAAAAAGCCTCTATGGTGAAAGGTATTCAGGTCCTCATTGACGGCATTGCCGTAACGGGAACGAATCCGGGAAAAATCCTAATCGATTATATCTATCTGGGTGCGGGAGAAATGGCACCCATGCCTGTATACGGTTATGATTCATCCTATCAAAACGATCGTCTTCTGTCTAACGGCAGTGGCTACACCGTAGAGGGGCAGGGAGTGAAGATCGAATCCAATCCCCATAACTATACGGAAGCACAGTTTGACTTTGTAGGAACGGGCTTTGATATTATTAGCCGTACGGGCAAATCTCAGGCGACTATCCGTGTAGAAGTAAAGGAAAAAGCTACCGGTAATGTGAAAAAGACCTTGACTGTCAATAACAAGGGGGAAATGGAACTGTATCAGATCCCTGTAGTCAGCATACAGGGACTTCCCCACGGTGAGTACACTGTCACCCTGTGGGTCAATAAAGCTGTGGAGTCGGATTATGAATTCCTCTCCCGGGGAGGCACCTTCTGGTTCGACGCGGTGCGGATCTATGATCCCATCAATGCCGAAAAGACCGGAGAGTTGTCCCTAACAGAGGCTCAGGCTCGGGCTGTCTATGTAAATGACGCAGAGTCCTTTGCCTATACCAAGGAGGTTCGGGACAGTCTCTTGACCTTGGCCCAATATAACCAAGGGAAATACACAAACGGCGCACTCTTTGTAGACAGCAATGTTGTATATTCCAAACCGGATTATGAGCCTAGCGGAGAGAACACCCACCTGGCTGTCACTATTCGGGATTATAACAAGCTGGGACCCAAGAACGAGGTCTACCTGTCTCCCGGGGAGGCTGTTGCCTTTAAGCTGGTATTGGATGGGGCACAGAAACCTGTGAGCATCGACATTGGGGCAAAGTGTATTTTGGGAGACAGTGCTGTTTTGGCAGCGGGCTTTGTTACCTCCATGGATGGTACTGTAGAATCTCTCACAGAGAAAAGCAAGAAAATTACCTCTGTAGGAAGTGGTACGGCTCAGTATTATGAACTGGATGGGTCTAAACTTCCTGATAGCGGAGATGTGTATGTGATCCTATATAACAGCCACACAGGCACCGACGCTACCAAAAATATCCTGTCTGTAACGGACATGAAGATCGCCTATCCCCAGCCCTTCGCAGTGGAGCAGGGAGAGGATGACAATACCCAAGACAGCGAGATCCACCCCATGACAGAGGAAGAGATGCCGGCTCTGAGAACCACAGCCTCTGAGGGAATGAACGAGCCCTATAGCTTTACCGTCGATGAAAAGACTGTTGCCGCTGCAGAGGTATTCATGAATGCGATCCTTGAAACCCCTGTGGATGATACACCTACTGTAGAAGGTAGCATCACCATCCGTCACAATCTGAATCTGGCAAGTGACATCTCTGTTAACTATTTGATCCCTGCTACGGAGCTGGAAGGCTTCACCCATAGCCGTATGGAGGTTTCCGTTCCTGTTTATGATGAAGGGATCTTTGTGGGAGAGAAAGTGGTGTATTTGGATCCTGTTTTGAAGAACGGATATTACTACTTTACCATGGATGGGATCACTGCTGTTCGGATGAATGATGAACTCACTGCCATACTATACATGGAAAAGGATGGGAAGACCTATTGCTCTCAACCGGATGTATACTCTGTTGCACGGTATGCCTATGCACAGCTTGAACGGGACGGCACAAGCAAAACCCTGAAAACTCTCTGCGCAGATCTGCTGCGGTACGGGGCTAAGGCCCAGATCTATAAGGGCTATCGGATAGATACCTTAGCTGACGAGACTATGACAGAAGAGCACAAGGCTTACCTGTCGGATATAGAGGCTGTGACCTTCGGTAATACGAATCAGACAGACAATATCCCCCAGACCAATGCTGTGGAATTGCTGGGTAAGTCTTTGGACTTGGCTTCTAAGGTCAGCATCAAGTTCATCTTCTGTCTCGGATCTTATACGGGAAGCCCGGAAGATCTTCGCATGAAGGTCACCTACAAGGACATTTTCGGTAAGGACAAGGAACTGATCCTCTCCAAAGCAGAGGTCTATAGCGAAAGTCGGGGCTACTATGCCTTTACTTTAGATGCGCTCCTTGCGGCAGAACTCCGCTCTGTACTGACGGTACAGATCCTGTCCGGGGATACCGTCGTGTCCGGCACTGTGCAATATGCAGCTG
>JAZSAO010000081.1:0-2804 GCA_045601945.1 Faecousia sp.
GGCACTGGCGCGGAGTTTTACCCCGTAGGCACCGCCCTTTTTTACCAGTTCCGGCAATTCCAACCGCATTTCGTCTGCCGCAGGCATGACAATGCCGTAGCCTGTAGCTTTCACCTCGTCTAAAGCCGCAGAGATCTTATCAAACTGGGTTTTCATTTTGGAAAGAGCCGTCAATACAGACAGAAGCTGGCCGTCATTTTCAATATGGAAGCCGGTTTTCTCCCGAAGGATCTCGTAGAAGATCCCTTCTTCAAACTCCGGTTCACAACTAATGCTCCCTTCTGCCAGATCTACCCCTATGACAGAACAGCCCTTGACCTGTTCCAGTTCCTTGAGACGGCTCATAACCGTTTCCGCCTCCGCCAAACGGCTAATATCTTGGGCGTTTTTCCGCAAAGCCTCGTATACTGCGATCTTCAAGGGATCATCATAGTCCAAAGCACACACCCATGCAGGTAAGAATACACGGATCTGCTGTAAGGGGAATGCATAGAGCAGTTCTTTTAGGATCCCCTTAAGATCCTCTTCCCCCATTTTTAGACAATCTACGCAAAGGGCGCTGACCCCATAGGTATCTGCAATATAGTTCCGCAACAGCTTCGCCTCGGTACCTGTGGGGTTACTACTGTTCACCAACACCACAAAGGGCTTCCCCGTAGCCTGCATATCCCGAATGGCTCGTTCCTCAGCGGCTATGTAGTCCATTCTGGGAATGTCCGTAATACTGCCATCGGTTGTGATCACAATGCCGATACTGCAATGCTCCTCCATAACCTTTCTGGTACCTAACTCTGCGGCTTCCGTCATGGGGATTTCATGGTCATACCAAGGTGTAGTGACCATACGGGGAACTCCGTCTTCCATGGCTCCTATGGCACCGTTCACCATATAACCTACGGAGTCGATCAGCCGTACGGACAGGGTGACCGTGCCATCAGGACTGATCTCCACCGCTTCCTCCGGAACAAATTTGGGCTCTGCGGTCATAATGGTTTTTCCGGATGCACTCTGGGGCAGTTCATCTTTTGCCCGTTCTTTGGAATACAGATCCTGAATATTCGGGATCACCAGTTCCTCCATGAGACGCTTAATGAACGTAGATTTCCCCGTTCGCACCGGGCCTACCACACCGATATAAATATTACCACCTGTTCTTCGGGCAATATCTGCATATAAGTTCGTCATAAAAAGTCCTCCCCTTCGTCTGTTGGTACAGGATATGCACCGAAGTGGAGGACTATTCCTTAATCTATTTTAGGACGAATTTCCAAGGTGCGGGGGCTGCCCCGGAAGCCGTATTCTTCTAAGATCCGCAAGGCGGCAGGATGTTCCGGCTCATAAGCCACCGTAAGGGTGTCGCTCCCCATGAGCCGAGCCATAGAAATTGCTTCACCCAACAACTGGGGAGAAAGGGCTCTGCCACGGAAGTTCTCTGCCAAAGCGATGTATCGAAGGATCCCCTTGTCTACCACGATAACACCCGTTGTCTCTGCATCCAGCATGGAAATCCGTACCTGCCCTTCGGGTAGATCGAATTGAGACAGGAAGGCTTCATCCTCTGCTTCGGGATCCCGATACCACATATTGAAATCCTTGTACTTTTCTCCGCGCCACCACATCTGCTTGCCCAAAGTGGAAATTTCTTCCGTAATATGGCTTGCATCATTGAGGAATTCTAAGGTGAATTCCCCATTTTCGTAGCGGAGACAGGTAACAGCAGTATTTTCGCAATGAGCAATGGCGTTTTCCCGACCTTCAAAAAACAGGGACTCTATGGCTCCCCGGAGAACCATGCCGTGGGAAAACAGGGCTACGGTCTGTCCCTCATGTTTTTCCGCAATTTCCCGCAATGCTGTTAAAAACCGCTTGGTGTAAATATCATATGTCTCGCTTCCCTCTACAGACCACGTCTTAGGACTGTGGGAAAAGGCATAATTCCGTTCCCGATCAATATGATCCAGCCAGCCAAAGGGCTTATTTTCCCAAACGCCTACACCGATCTCACGGAGACGGGGATCTGTTTGCAATTTTAAACCCTTGGGCTTATAGATGGCACCGGCGGTAATGCAGGTACGGGTCAGGTCGCTGGAATAAACCACATCTACTGGAATATCCCGAAACCGTTCCTCCAATGCGGCGATCTGCTTTCTGCCGTTGGGGGTAATGAGAGAATCAAACTGTCCTTGGAGCCGGCGGAATACATTTCCCTCTGCCTCTCCGTGGCGGATCAAATATAAAGTCGTCATTGCTGTACCACCCTTCTTCTGTTTGTTTGCAAATATTGTACCATATTTTCAAAATATTGAAAAGCAGAAATTTTATTTTTTCGGGAAAGCTATGATCGGAGGTGAATGAATATGAAAGCAACGACCTTTCTTCTGACCCTTGGAGCAGGTATGGTAGCAGGCAGTGCCGCTGTCCTCATGCTCCCGGAAAATTGCACCGTGCGGAAATCCGCCCAAAAGGCAGTCAATGCCGCAGAGGAAAAAATGATGGATATGATGACATCCTGATTTTCCCCTTTTCCCACAGAAAAAGCCTCTTTGAGATCCTAAGACCCCAAAGAGGCTGTTACATCATTCATTTAAGGGCGACACATTAGTCCGCCGGGATCAGGTTTTCACACTCAATACGCAGAGCATCGCTATCTGCGTAGCCATCGGCATAGAAAAATTCGACCATAGCTTCTGCATAAGCCCCCTGTTCCATAAGTGCCGGACCCATTCTGTAGTGGCACTGCCGTTCCTTGTTCATAGTGTCTTTATACTTATTTCTAATAAAACGGATTGACCGTTTTATTATGC
>JAZSAO010000082.1:0-2221 GCA_045601945.1 Faecousia sp.
GCCGTTACCGTTGTCAGTGTACTTGTATTCATGTCCCAGACGGGGGATCGTAACCTGCTGTACCAGAACGATTCCGCAGGTGCCGCACTTCTGACCCTCGGTCAGACCGGAGTACAGACAGCCGGCTTCCTTGCCGGGGAGGATCTGTACATTGTGACCCTTAGGCTCAATGACAGTCTGGGCAACGATCACAGCAGAGCAAACTGCGCAGTGGGAACCCTCGGTCTTACCGGGAGTGGTGCAGGTTGCAGGGATGCCTGCATCTACTACGGGAGTATGGCCCTTTGCAGGGATCTCTGTCTGAGCGGCAAAGACCTCACCGCAAACGGAGCAGTAAGAGCCTTCGGTCAGGCCGCCGTCGGTACAGGTTGCAGGCTTGCCGTTCTGGGTAACGATCTTATGACCGGATACAGGGATCACCTGACAGCCGGAAATCACAGCATTACATACGGAGCAGACAGTACCTGCAGTCTTACCCTCGGAAACGCAGGTTGCAGGAACTGCAGCAACGCTCTTGGGAGTATGAGCAGTAGCAGGAGTGGTTGCATCATAACTCATGCCGCAGGAGCAGGTGAAACGGGTAATACCTTCCTGAGAGCAGGTAGGCGTCTGGATCACAGTCTGGGTATAGCTGTGGCTATGGGTCATGTTGCAGAAAATGGGACGAGAGGTGCCGTAAAGGACATCGGTGAATTTGTTACCGGAGGTACAGGCTTCGATCTTAACAACACCGTTTTCCCAGTCGGGAGTGCCGGTGACGTAGAAACCGCAGTTACGCAGCTGCTGAGGGCTAAGGACGTTGGTATCGTCGTAAACCGTAACGGTCTTATAGTCGCTGGAATAAACTACAGTGTTGTAGTTGGTGAAATCAGCATAGCTCTTAGACTGCGCGGTCTTATTCTTATCGAAGCGAAGATCGCCCATGAGGGTAAAGCGGATACCCTTAATGTTATGAGGTGCAGAGGAGGACAGAGTCAGGTTGGCCATATTAAAGGTCAGCATGCTCTTGCTCTCGTCATAAGTAGCAGCAGCCAGAGACATGGTAGCACTCTGGAAGAATGCAACACCAAGAATGTCGCCGCCATAATTTTCGTCATCGTGATTGATCTCACGAGCCAGCTTCATAGCCTCCTGTACGTCGTTGTACAGGGTGTTGCCGGTGCCCCATGCACCATCAGTGGGTCTGCCGGAGTCCATGGTCTGGTAAGCCTGGAGACCGGGAACAACATTACAGCCAACAGCTGCAGCCTGACGGCTGAGATCTGCAACCCAAGTAGAGGGCATTTCGAACTCAACAGCGTAGATCATGGGGGTGATGTAATCAACATAGGGCGCCATATGCTCGGGAGACTGGCCATAGGTGCCACGGAAGCCAACATCCTCCAGAGCCTCGGGCATGAGAGCAGCAGTGAGGATCTTATCTCCGGAGTTTTCCTTCATCAGCTTAACGAAATCCGTAACAGTGTCGATACGCATCTGAGCAACAGCCTTACAGCCGATTGCAACATCGGAATTGTCGTTCAGCAGAAGAGCCTCGTCAAAGTTGGGGCCTGTAGGGGTAGTACCGCCGGTCTTAATATAGGTATAAGCGGGGTAGCTTGCTCCACCGTTATAGCCTGCAGTGGTCTTATATTCGATCTGATACTGGTACTCACCGCTGACACACATAGCCTGAACAGCAGCGTTCCACTGGTCGTGGGTAATGCCGTACTTGGTCAGCATCAGGTCACGGGCTTCCATGCCCCAGTCGTAGAACAGGCCACCGTAGCGGATGGTATCCAGATGGATGCCCGCCAGACCGGAAATACCGGCAAGCTGCTTAACAAGCTTAACCATATAGTTCCGATAAGCATCCTTACGGAGGTTTACATAGCCGTGGGGAAGATCATCACCGGAAGTGGCGTTCCATTCATAGCCGCAACGGAAATGGAAATAGTTTGCGCTGGAATTGCTCTTAAGGAATGTATCATCGCGAGCAGCCATGATCCATGCATGAACGCGGATGCCATAGGACTTGGCGGCGTTGATGGCAGTGGTCAGAGCAGAGGTGTTGACACTACCTGCAGTACCCTTGATGAGAAGGTATACGTCGGTGACGCCGGTCTTGGCGTAGTGGGAGAAGAGGGTGGATGCACCATACTTGCTCATGGTGTCATTCCACAGCCACATGCCGACAATCCCATCCTCCGGATCGGAAGCACGAAGGGAAGGTTTGGAGTCC
>JAZSAO010000083.1:0-8477 GCA_045601945.1 Faecousia sp.
GTCAATTTTCAATTGTCAATTTGTAAAAATCATGGTTGCTATGGGGCGTGATCTGTGATATGATAGGGTGGAAAAGGAGGGAGCTTGTATGCAGTATATTGTATTGGATATGGAATGGAATCAGCCCTGGCCCGGGTCTTATGCGGCGAAGAGGGTCCTGCCTGTGGAGATCCATGGGGAGATCATTCAGATCGGTGCAGTGCGTATGCTGGCTGACGGCTCCATTGCAGACGAATTTCAGGTGCTTGTAAAGCCGAAATATTATAAAAAACTCAACAGCCGAGTTGCCAAGCTGACGGGGCTTCGAGATAGCGACCTGAGAGATCGGGGACTTCCCTTTAACGATGCTCTTGCGCGATTCCGCGATTGGATCGGCGGCGAATGTACGTTCTTAACATGGGGCTTTGATGACATTACTGTGTTAGAGGATAATATTCTCCTACATGATGGCGAACCGGATTGGATCCAACAGTGGTACAATGCCCAGATGATATTTAATGAGCAGATGGAATGCGGAACCTCTCAGCGCGCGCTGGCAACAGCCTTGGGTATGATGAATATTGAACCCTGCCGGCAAGCCCACGATGCTTTGGGAGATGCTTACCATACGGCACTGGTTCTTGCTCGTCTGGATCTGCAGAGAGGCATTGCCGAATACAGCAAATCCTTACAAGCCCATGAGGATGGATTCCACGGAGCACCCCCTGAGGGATGCATCAGCAAGTCCGTATTCCACGGATTTGAGGATAAGGCGCAGGCGATGGAAGCAATGAACAGTCTGGAGAGCCACTGCCCTCAGTGCGGTTGTGTAATGACTCTGGGCACATGGGTAGCGCAGGAGGGGCGTCGCTATATGACCATGGCACAATGCCTCGAACATGGCAGATATTTGATCCGAATTCGGCTTTCTAAGGAGCGAGAAGGAACATTGCGCATCAGCCGCTTGATCTACGAAGGGGCCAGTGATGCCGCAAAGAAATACGACGAATTGTCCAAAATGAAAAAGCCTCGCTACCGTAGCCGCTGGAACAAAGAATGATGATGCAAGCAGGAGCCATAGAGGCAATGAGAACCTTGCCGGAACTGCTGCTTCCGTGGTATGAGAAATATCAGAGACAGCTTCCTTGGCGTCGTGATCGGGAGCCTTATCATGTGTGGTTGTCGGAGATTATGTTGCAACAGACACGGGTAGAGGCGGTAAAGGGCTATTATGAGCGTTTTTTGCAGGAACTTCCTACGGTGGAGGCCCTTGCGCAGGCACCGGAAGATCGTCTCTTAAAACTTTGGGAGGGCTTAGGCTATTACTCCCGTGTTCGTAATTTGCAGAAAGCTGCACGGGAGATCTTAGCCCTTGGCACCTTTCCCAACGACTATAAGGGCCTGTTACAGCTCAGCGGTATCGGACCCTATACAGCAGGAGCCATTGCTTCTATTTGCTTTGAAGCACCGACTCCTGCTGTTGACGGAAACGTGATTCGTGTTTTGTCTCGAATCCTTGGGAAGACGGTAGAGCGACAAGAGGCAACCGTACTTTTGGAGCCCATTTACCCTATAGGGCGTTGTGGGGATTTTACACAAGCACTTATGGAGTTAGGGGCCACGGTTTGCGGGCCGAGCGGCGATCCAAAGTGTGGAGAATGCCCCTTGCGAAATATTTGCAGAGCACGGGCGCAGGGAAAACAAAAAGAATACCCCCAAAAGCAACCTAAGAAGCAGCGTAGAGTAGAGGAGCGAACAGTATTCCTCTTGCGATGCGGAGATAAAATCGCAGTATGCAAACGACCCGAAAAAGGCCTGTTGGCGGGATTGTGGCAATTCCCTGATACAGAGGGGCATTTGACTATGCAACAAGGCCTTATATTGACGGAACAATGGGGAGTTGAACCTCGGACTCCGAAAATGGAATTGGAGCGAACCCATATTTTTACCCATGTGGAGTGGAAACTCAAAGGGATATGCATAGTCTGTGGCGCAATGAGTGACTGCTTTCAATGGTACACGGAGGAAGAACTGAAGGAAACCATCGGTTTGCCTACGGCATACCGACAATTCTTAGATATTTGAAGGAGAAAGGTATGGAAACCATTAAACTGGAATTTCCCGATAGAATCGTAGAATGCAATATTATGGGAAGCTTTCAGGCAGAGGGGAAAGACTATATTGCCCTTGTTCCCGTAGAGGATGGAGAGGATGTATTTCTTTACGGTTATACAGAGGAGAATGAAAAGATCGATCTTCGAAACCTGTCTGAGGAGGAATTTATGGTTGCAGCGGCTGAATTTCAAAGAATATTGGAAGAAAGTGAAAAATAACTTGCATCTTTGAGCAAAAACAAGTATACTATGATTATCACGATAAAGGAGGTAATTTCTTATGGAAGATAAGAGAGCATTATATGGCGAGGACGAGATCCTGACTCTGGAGTTCGATGACGGTGCTTCTTTCGAGTGTGGCATTATGGGCACCTTCGAAGTAGGGGAAAAGATGTACATCGCACTGGATGCATTGGATGACAGCAACGATGTCTATTTGTACGAGTATGTTCCCACAGATGATGATTTCGAACTGAAGGACATTCCCGATGAGGACTTCGATCTGGTTTCCGCAGAGTTTGATCGTCTCATGGACGAGCCCATATAAGTTCAATGCTATTAAAATCCCTTTCGGAGAGCATGGCTCTCCGAAAGGGATCCTTTTTTACTGAGGGAAGGGACATATTATGAAGAATGATTTTAATACTGTTTCTTGATAAAATGGTTAGAAAACCATTTTATCGCAGGATAAATATCCTGCACCGCCTTAGGCGGAAGAAACAGTATTACAGGTTATTCCTTGGCGGCTTTGCCGCCATGCCGCTTACCAGCGGCATAATAAAACGGTTAATCCGTTTTATTAGAAATAAGTATAAGAACCCCTTTCGGAGTTATAGGCTCCGGAAGGGTTCTTTTTATGCAAACGATAATGTAATGTCTTCCGAACCCAAAACATGGTGTTCCACGACAGATATAACCAAGAAAAGGGTAGAGCAAAAATCTCACCGGAGTTGCCTTTCGGGCAGCTCCGGTGAGATGGGGTGCATGATTATTGCGCAAAATAGGACTTGGCGCTGTCGCTATAGGCGAAGAGGGCCTTGCACAGATCTCCTATGGCTCCGGTTTTGTTGTTGCCATAGGTATCTGCACTGTAGAGAAGAGTGCAGGACAAGGGTGTGCTGCCTTCATAAATCTGTGCAGAGACGACTGTCCGAAGTTCTGCGGCCAGGAGACCGTCAAAGGTAAAGACATAACGTCCCTCCTTCGTGCCATAGGCTTCTGCACCTGTGATCCACAGGACTTTGGTCTGTCCCAAACGGTCGGTGTAGCTGACCTTTAGCTGCAGTGCATTTGCAGCTCCGGTGTATGTGCCTAAGTCAAAGGCAAACTTTAAAGCGACCTTGGAATTAAGATCCAGAGCCTTGCCTGCCCAGGTAATCACAGGATTTTCTACATCGGTAAGGGTCTGATTGTTGTTTCCGAATGTAACGGTCTCTGTGTTACTAAGATAGGATCTGTGCTCGGAGGTCATAGCGCCGTCTGCAAGGCAGTCTGTACGGTAACCCTTATAGGTTTGCGCTGCTGCTCCATAGCGGAGAAGATCGGCGCAGAGGATCTTTAGGCTTTCGGCAACTGTGGCTCGGTTCAACTGGGAATAGGCATAATCTGCAATGCTGTATTCATCGGTGACGGAATAATGCTGCTGACCATTTTTCGTGCCGTAGAGGACAGAAGAAATGGGATCGTTCATATGAACGGCAGTAAGCCCTGTCAAAGTGAAGTAATAATAGTCACCCTGCTCTACAGGCAGAAGCTTGACTGCTTTTTCACCCACCTTTGTGTTACCCTCGTAGGTGTCCAGAGTGCACTCTAAACAGACAGTGCTTAGATCATAATCTGCCAATAGTGCCTTTGGCACGGCAAAATTCACGGAGATATCACTTGCTAAGTTCAGTGTATGATAGATCCTCAGATCTGCATCTAACATAGGCTCTGTTACCGGGGGAGCGGTTTCCCATGTAAGAAGGGGGTAACCTTCGTTTATGTGCTGCGTGTCGGTTTCGTAGGCAACTCCCAGGGTTGCGGCATAGCCCTTCAAAGCTTCTCCGCTGAGTTGTGATGAGCTGATAAGGTTGGGGGAAGCCCACAGACGGTACAGTGCCACAGTCCCTACGCTGTAGCTGTTTTCTACCAGCACATTGGTAGCAGTGTCTCCCACTCTGGCAATGAGCCCGAAGTAATTACCTACATTATAGCAATTCCGTACAGTGAGGTTGTGAGCGGAAGTCCCTGCATAGCCTATAAGGCCTGCACCTGTGTTGGTACGAGCCTTTGCACAAACCACACCGGTATTATAGCAGTTTTCGATCAGAACATTCTGACCGCCGATGATGCCTGCAATGGAGCCTACATCCGAGGTGGCGTAAACGGTGGCTTTATTATAGCAGTTGCGGATGGTGCTTCCTTCGTGTACATAGGCGGCAATGGCTGCGGAGCGGGTATAGCCTGTTACAATGCCGCTCTCGATGCCTAAGTTTTGGATGGTTGCACCTCTGATACTGCCGAAAAGTCCTGCATAGCCCGTCTGCAGATCCGTAGCATTGAGGTTGTGAATTCTGTGACCCTTTCCGTCGAAGGTTCCACGGAAATAGTAGGTTCCGGTTTCGTCCTTTCCGCCAATGGCCAGCCAAGGCTGATTCTGCAGATCCAGGTCTTCCCGGAGTTCTATGGTCTTTCCTTGGAATGTATTCCCCTTGCGTACTGCATAGGAGATAAGTCTCAGCTGATCCGGCGTATAGATGGTGTAAACGCCATTTTCCTCCGGAATGGTAGTGGACCGATCTCCGTTCTCCCATGTGAGAACGGGGTATATGCGGTTTTGGGTGAAGAAGTCCTCTGCGTAGGCAGAACCCAAAACAGATGCAGACTCTCGAAGAGCCGCTGCTGTAAGCTTACTGCTGTTTGTCAGGGTTATATTCGCTCCTTCACCGGCAAGCTCTGCAGCATCAAGTGTATAGCAACGATCGACAGAAAGAATGGCGCTCTCGTTGATCAGGGCGATAATGCCCCATCCGGCAAGACCTGTGTTATAGCAGTTTTGGATGGTCAGATTCTTTGTGCTGGCGGAAGCATATCCCACAATACCGCCGTTACCGCCATTACTGCTGTTACTGCCTACAGAGGCGGTATTATAGCTGTTCAGGATTTGGCTGTTTTCTCCTCCTGCCATGCCCACAAGGCCGCCTGTATAGGATTGGCCGAAGACATTTGCCTTGTTGTAGCAGTTAGAGATCACGGAGTCGCTGTTGAAGGACCCTACTAAACCTGCAACACGGCTGGTACCCGTAACCATTCCGCTATCAATCCCCAAATTCAGTATTTGACCTCCTTCTACACGGCCGAAGAAGCCTACATAATAATTTCCTGCAGAGATCATAAGGTTGCGGATCTTGTGGCCGCCACCTTCAAAGATACCGGAGAATTTAGAGCAGGCACCGCCACTGACTACGGCGTTGCCGCCGATGGGGATCCATTCCTCATTTTCCAGATCTATGTCGGAAAGGAGTCGGACCGTCTTTCCCGCAAAGGATTCTCCCAGTACGTTGACTGTATAGGCAAGCCGGCGGAGCTCCCGAGGTGTACGGATTTCATAGATCCCGTCTTGATTAGGTGCCAAGGTCTCCATGTTGGGAGCTTTGTATGTAGTCACGGTCAGTACAGGGTAGCCGCTGTTCCGGGGAATATAGGAATCGGATAAGAAGGTTTTACCCAAAACGGATGCTTTGGCTTTCAGGTTGTCTGCAGATTGAGAAGAGGCGTTTTTCAGCGTACAGCCCGGATGGGAAGTGATAAAAGCCGGACCGCTGAGTGCATAGGAGTTCGTAACTGTAATGCCTGTTGCAGAGTTATTTACGGAAGCGATGAGTCCACCGTTGGTCTTTCCGGACAGAGAACAAGCGGCATAGGAATTGGTAATGGTAGAGCCGCTACCTCCACTGGAGAAATAGCCGACCAATCCACCTGCGTTGCCTGTGGCCGTGACGGAAGCTACTGCGTAGGAGTCGGTAATTTGACTCTTGCCGCTCATGCCGATAAGACCGCCCACATTTGCAGTACCGGAGACAGTGGCGCAGCTGTAGCAGGAAGAAATAGTGCCGTGGGCATATCCCACCAGCCCTGCAGCTTTATTTCCGCCGATAATGCTGCCGCTCTTGATGCCGAAGTTCTTGAGAGTACCACCCATATTGCCGAAGAAGCCTACATAATGATACCCTGTTGAAATGTACAGGTTAGATATGCTGTAACCTTGTCCGTCAAAGGTTCCACTGAAGGCCTTGGCAGCAGAGTCTGCAGAATTATTGCCCCCGATGGGGGTCCACTCCCGGGACTCTAAGTCGATATCCTTGCCTAAGAGAATGGTCTTGCCGGAAAAATCGGATGTGCCGCTGTTGACTTTATAGGCCAAAAGACGAAGCTGGGCAGCTGTGGTGAGAACCAGATCCTCAGGGAGAACTGTATCACATTCCCAGGAAAGAACGGGGTATCCTCCATTTTCCCACTCACAGTCATATATGAAGCTGCTACCCAAGGAAATGGCTACTGACACAAGCTGTGCCGCAGAGAGCTTCTTACTGGTGGAGTAGCTTTCCAGAGAAGAATTGGAAACAATATCGCTTCCCTTAAGGGCGGTTGTGGAATAGGAATTATTAACTGTGATCTTGGCGATAGGGTTGGACTCCGTGCTATAGTGGCCGATCATCCCGGTCTTTCCGGAGCCGTCTGTAAGCTTACCAATATGATAGCAATTTGTAACATTGATTGTGGAGGAACTTGAAATATAGCCGATGAGACCCCCTGCGGTATTGACTGCGGCCTTTACATAGCCGTTGTGATAGCAGTTCTTCACAGTGCTTGTGCCACCGGTCTGTCCGATCAGACCACCGGCAAAGCTGGCATCGGAGATCACATTACAGCGGCTGAAGGAGTTTTCCACTGTTACATTAACGCCCACACCTATGAGACCACCGGAGGCTTTTCCACCAATCACAAGGCCGTCGTCAATGCCTAAGTTGCGGATAGTGGCTTTGGAGACCTTTCCGAAGAGACCTACAGACTCTCCACCGGGTTCATAAATGAGAAGATCCTTTATTATATGACCCTGTCCGTCAAAGGTGCCTGCAAAGACCTGTCCGGTGCCGTTGCCACCGATGGGAAGGAAGCTACGGCCCTTCATATCAATATCCTGGGTCAGCACAACGGTCTTATTTGCGAAGCTGTTGCCCTGAGAAACCATGTCAGACAGGAGGCAGAGCTGATCGGCGGTGGCGATTTCGTAGACTCCCTCACTGTTTGGCTCTAAAGTAGTAGAGGGGTCGTATTGCTGCAGGAGCTTATAGGTATTACTGATGCCCCATGTAGGCAGGGAATTAGACTGCTCATTCCCGGTAAGCACAGGAGTAAAGAATACAGTAATAGATGCAGAGGTTGTTTTGGTCAGCTTAATGACCAGCTTACGGATACCTGCATTTGCATCCTGTCCGGAAGGATTGGGAGAGGTGGACAAGGGTTTAGCATCCATCTTCGTGAATTTAGCCGCATCGGGGGTGGCGATCTGTGCGATAAGCTTTTTCCCGTTCTGGGTCAGAGTGGCAGTTTTGCCATCGGCAGAAATGGAAATATCTGCCTTAGTATGAGCAAACCAGTAAATGGTGGAGGCAGAGTTGCAACTGATTTCGTCTCTCAAGCGAACCCGGGTGCGGTTGTCGAAGAGAGCCAGAGAGCGGCGGACGGATTTGACACCGTAGCCGTCGTAGGCATCCTTCATATCCACAATGGCGCAGCCTCCGTCATAGCCACTGTAATAATCTGTAATCTGACATTTGGCATCAAATACCTGACCGCCGGTGGCGTTGGGATTGACCACCAAAGTGTTCTGGCCCTCTGCTCTGGTGCGATAGTAGTTCCAACGACCACCATTTTCACTGCGATCCATATAGCCGGAAAGATTGTAATTGTCTTTTCCCAGATCCATGAACCACAGCTCTCCCATAGCCTCCATAACAAAGGTACCTACGTCTAAATCCGTGTGGCCTGTTTGATTGTTTCCGGATTTGATAGCGGCATAAACTTGAGCATCGCTTCCGGGGAAGCTGCGGAAGGAAGCAATGCTTTCGTAGTAGTCGCTCAAAAGGAAGTGATCCATGGGCCGGTCTGCAGAGGAAAGTCCTTCCACCAAGTCCGGATTGTACCACAATAGAGCAAGAAACTCGTCATTACGGCTGTTCGTTGTTTGGTATTCTCTCTGGAACAGGGACAACTCCGGCATGTTATAGTAATCAGCAAACCAGTGAAGAATGGCGCAGTCTCGCATGGTGGAACTGCCGTCACCGAAGTTGAAGCAATTGGTATATCCGTTGACTCCCATGAGATAGGAGCCGGACTCCT
>JAZSAO010000084.1:0-10102 GCA_045601945.1 Faecousia sp.
GGGCGCATTGACCGTAGTCTTGGTGTAATCCGTGGTATTCAGCTTGGGCAGGGTTACAGTGGTAGTTGCGCCACAAGCGGAGCAAGTTCCCGTGAGAGTGCCGGTTGCGGAGGTGGTGGGGTTCTTGCTTGCCTTATACTCGTAGCTATGATCTTCGGACTTGCTGTAACCGCAGGAACAGCTTGCCTTGTGCTTGGTAGCATCTGTGGAAGCGTAAGTAAAGCTGTGGGCTTCCTCGTTGAAGGTTGCGGTAATGATCGTATCCGCGGTGATGTTGGTCAGAGCCTTATCCCATCCCTTGAAGCTGTAATGGTTGGTAGCATCGGAAGCCTTGGTGGGAGTCTTTCCCGTATAGCTTGCGGATTCTCCCTTGTTTACCGGTTGTGTTGCAAGGGTTTTTCCGTTGCCGTCTACAAAGGTCACGGTATAAGCGGGAGTGGGCAGATCGGACAGCTTTCCGATATAAGCGTAGTCAACGGTGATCTCGCCTGTCTGTGTCTCGGAAATGCTCTCAATACCTGCGAAATAGAAACGGATACGGGTGATCTCCTTGGCACTCTTGAAGGCAGAATTCAAAGGAACGGTTGCAGTATACCAAGTATCGGAATTGATATAGTCCGCGTGTCCCTTATAGTCTGCTGTTCCGCCTACGCTGGAGGTAGTTCCCGCTTCTGTGAAGCTGAGCTTCAGGTAGGGGTTCACCACAGAGGTAGTCACAGAGCCATCCTCGGCGGTGGTTTCTGTTTCACCTACGCGGAAGTTCTTCATCTTGAAACGGATCTGGAAATATTCAGCTTCGGAGGGGTCAAAATGCAGGGGGTATGTATTCTTATTGACAGCGTCATAAGTATCCATATATACCGCAGGCCAAGAGGAAGCATTGAAGGTGCCTTTCGCCTGAATGGTGACGGTGTCATTTTCGCTGTCTGCAACCAGCTTGCTGACAGTAGAAGAAGGATACGTCCAATTCAGCTTAGACAGATCATCAAAGTTTGTGAAACCGTAGGTTCTGCTGTCGTAACGAATCCGATCTTCCCGGGTATCTTTAAAGTCAAAGAACACAGATTTTTTGTCAGGCAGTTCCTCATAGGGACCAACAAAGACATAGTCGATGGTGATCTCCCCGGGCTCAGTGTCAGAAAGGCTTTCGATACCGCCGAAGTATGTACGGATTCGGATAATTTCTTCCGCACTCTTAAAGGCATTATTGAGAGGTACCGTTGCTATAATCCAAGTGTCTCCATTGATATATTCCGCATGGGCCTTATAGCTGGAAGAGCCGGTAGTACTGGAGGTGCTTCCCTTTTCCGTAAAGCTGACGGACAGATAGGGTTCTACGGTTTTGACTGTCACACTTCCGTCCTCGTTGGTGGTTTCGGTTTCCCCAATGCGGAAGTTCTTCATCTTGAAACGGATCTGGTAATATTCTGCCTCGCCGGGGACAAAGTGCAGGGGATAGGAATTCTTATTGGCGGCGGAATAGGTGTCCATGTATACCGCAGGCCAGGAGGAAGCATTGAAAGTCCCCTTTGCCTTTATGGTGACAGTGTCGTTTTTGCTGTCTGCGATCAGCTCGCTGACTCCGGAGGTGGGGTAAGACCAGTTCAGCTTGGAAAGATCATCAAAGTTGGTATAGCCGTAGGTTCTGCTGTTGTAGCGGATGCGGTCGGCTTCCTTGTCTGTAAAGTCAAAGAACAGGGAGTTCTTGATGGGCAATTCCTCGTAAGGACCGACGAAAGCATAGTCGAAGGTCAGCACTGCATCCAGATCCTCTTCCGCAGTAAAGCCCGTAAGGTGGAGGATCACACGGTTGACCTCCTCCAACTGCCGGATCTCATCCTGAAGCTGTCCTGTAATGACAAGATATTCTCCGGAACTGAGATAGCTCACATCAAAGGGAACTGCCGTACCGGTGACATAGGAGGAATTGTCTGTGGAATAGTAGAAGTGTACGGAGGCTTTGGGCTTGGTGCCGACAAGACCTGTAACCTTGAAGCGCATCTGGAAGTATTCCGCATAATCGGGATCATAGTTCAGATCGAAGTTCACAGAGTCTGCATAAATGGAGTTGAAGCCTGTGCGGCCGGGGGTGACAGTCACAGAGCTTGTAGCGGTGTCCAAAGTCAAATTGCCGTCCTTCAGTCCCTGCGTTCTGCCACGCCATGCCTCGGGGGTGTCAAAGTTCCGGAAGTTGTACACATAGTTATTGTAGCGTTCCTGTGCTTCCTTGCTGTTGTCGAAGTCAAAGAACAGGGATTTGCTGAGGACATCGATCTCCTCGGTATAAGTATGGCTCTTATCATTCTTACAGGTATAGGTCATAGTGCCTTTGGCGGTAAAGGTAGGTGCTTTGGTAACACCGCTTTCGTAGCTGTGCCCCGTTGCCTTGACTACATTATCCTCATAGCTGTGACCGCAACGGATGCAGGTAAAGGTGGTATAGCCATCTGCGGTACAGGTGGGAGCGGTCACCACACCTGTGCCGTAGTCGTGGTAGCAGAGAGATCCGCTTTCCCATGTGAGAATGGGGTAGCCATTGTTGATCCCCTTGCTGTCCTCTTCGTATGCAGAGCCAAGGACGGAAGCATAGGCTCTCAGCTGATCTGCGGCAATGATGCCGGAATTGACGAATTGCAGTTTTTCCTGCAGACGGATCAGATTGACACCGTCTACGGCGTAGCAGTTCTCTACGATGCAATCTGCTTCTTCCTTCCCCATCATGGTGCCGATCAGGGCGTAGAAATAACCGATACTGTAGCAATTCTTGATACGCAAACCGGTGGTACTGCTAGAGATACCGCCTATGAGACCTCCGACAGTCGTGCCGTAGGACTTGGAGCTGATAAGGCCAACATTATAACAATTTTCAATACGAATATTCTTGCCCGTTAAATAGCCTACAAAGGATCCGATATTGGTAGGCGCATACACCGTAGCCTTATTATAGCAGTTAGAGATCAGACTACCGCCACCTACATATCCTGCGATGGCCGCTGTACGCTTACTGCCTACGATCATACCGCTTTCAATACCCAGATTCTTAATTGTGCCGGTGTTGATAGATCCGAAGAGACCACCGTAGCCATAGTCAGACTCATTGGATTTCAGGTTATAAATCCGATACCCTCTGCCGTCAAAGGTACCGCGGAACTGGTAAGAGGAGGTCTCATTGGCACCGCCGATAGGTGTCCATGCCTTCCCTTCCAGATCGATATCCGCTCTCATTTCCAGAGTGTCGCCACTGAAATTTTCCCCGTTACGAACCATATAGGAAACCAAACGGAGATCATCTGCGGTGCGGATCTCATAGACACCGTTCACCTTGGTCAGGGTAGTCTTTCGCCCCGCATTTTCCCAAGCCAGAACGGGGAACAGCTTGTTCTGTACAAAGTAGTCCTCTGCATACCCTTCTCCCAGAGCCGCGGAGCTGCCCCTCATATCCTTGGGGGAGATCTGAGCGCAATCCGTAAGGATCAGACTTCCGGGAGTGCCTGCGAGGGCTGTTGTATCAAGGGTATAGCAGTTGCGGATCTCGGCTGTGGTGACTGCGGCGTTGACAGAGCCTACGATGCCACCTGCTACATCGGAACGGTTATAGCAATTTTCAATAAGGGCATCCTTAGCATCACTGGCAAAATAGCCTACAATGCCGCCCACGGTGTTATTACCGGAAACAGGACCTGCGTTATAGCAGTTCTGTACACGGCATCCGGAAGAAGCCACCATGCCTACAATACCGCCAACAGCTGTTCTGGAAGAGACTGTAGCTCGGTTGTAGCAATTCAGGATCTTGGTATAATTCCGACCGGATCCCAAGATGGCACCCACTTTGTCGGAGCCGATCACGATACCGCTTTCAATGCCTACATTTTGAATGGTAGCGGAGGAAGCAAAGCCAAAGAGCCCCACATAGAGATTGCCTGTAGTAATATCCATGTTATAGATCCGATGTCCTCCACCGTCAAAGGTGCCGGAGAAAGTGCCCTTTGCCTGTCCTTCTGCACCGATATTGCCACCAATGGGAATCCATTCCTCATGAGCAAGATCTATATCTGCACAGAGGAGGATCGTCTCTTTGCTAAAGGTCTTTTTTCCTACATTGACCATGTAGGAAAGGGCTCGCAGATCTTGGGCTGTGTGGATCTCGTAGATACCTTCTCCATTGGGAGTCAAGGTGGGAAGGGCTTCCCCCACATATACAGACCGCAGGAGAATGGGATAGCCACCGTTCCGTGGGAAGGAATGATCGGCTACAAAGCCTTCTCCCAAGGTTCCAAAGGCCACCTTCAGATCGTCCGCAGAAAGTGTTGCACAATCTGTCAGAGTACACCCGGTGGTGTCGTTCATAAGAGGGATACCGCTCAAGCCGTGACAGTTGATAAATTGGATATTGGTACCGGACGCAGACACAGCAAGAGAACCGGTGGTAGAGCCGGTAATACTGCCGCCGTTATAGCAATTTCGGATCACAGAGCCGGTGGAACTGTCGGACATCCAACCTATGAGGCCACCGCCTACCAGTTCCGCTTCTACGGCACCCATGTTGTAGCAGTTGGTCATGGTAATGGCATCGGGAGAGCCAATAAGACCGCCGGTGTGGCTACCGCCTGTAACAGCGGCTCTGTTATAGCAGTTTTCCATGGTGCCGGAGAAGTAGCCTGCAAGTCCGGCTACCTTCTTTTCGCCAATGACCCGACCACTTTGAATCCCCAGATTCCGAACCGTGCCTTGGACCGATCCGAAGAAGCCTACATAGAATCGGTCTGCGGTAACAGACAGATTGCTGATACAATATCCCTGTCCGTCAAAGGTTCCCTTAAAGATCTTTCCCTTACTACCGTTGGCGGTAGTATTGCCACCGATAGGAACCCATTCAATGGAGTCTAAGTCAATGTTGTTGCCTAACTTTACGGTCTTACCGCTGTAAGTCGTACCGGTGTTGACCTTGTAAGCAAAGAGACGAAGCTGTGCCGCTGTTTCAATAACCAAATCTTCAGGGAGGATGGTATCGCACTGCCAAACCAGTACAGGGGCATTGGCATTTTCATATTCGCAGTCGTAAAGGAAGCTACTACCAAGGCTCACCGCCGCAGCGGGCATTTCTGCCTTACTAAGCTGTGTACAACCGCTATAGCTTTCTAAGGCGGAGTTATCGGTTACCGCACTGCTCTTAATGGCTGTGGTTGCATGGCAGTTATTCACCGTGACCTTGGTAACCAGCAGGTTTTCCGCAGTGGTATTGTAGAAGCCGATCAAACCGCAACGACCTAAACTGTCGGAAAGCTGACCCATATGGTAACAGTTCGTCAGTGTCATGGTGCTTCCACTTGCGGCATAGCCCACAATACCACCGGCAATGCCTGCAGTACTGCTGATATGGGCATAGTTATAGGAATCTGTAATGATATTCGTCCCACCGATCTGTCCTACCAAACCGCCACACTGTCCAGCAGAGGAAATGACATTGGCTTTATTAAAGCATTTATCAATGGTAATCGAGGAAGACAGTCCCGTTAAACCACCGGACTTTTCTCCGCAATAGATGGTACCGCTTTCGATACCGAAGTTCTTGATGGTAGCCCCGGAGGTTCTGCCGAAGAAGGCTGTAGATCCCACCCCGGGCTGATTGATAAACAGGTTCTTTACCACATGGCCGTTGCCGTCAAAGGTACCACGGAAGCTGTTACTTGTGCCGCTACCGCCAATGGGAGTAAAAGTACGCCCCTTCAGGTCGATATCATCCATGAGACGAACCTGTTTCCTATAGAAGGTGGTGCCACTGTTGACCATGGAGGCAAAGCACATGAGATCTTCTGTATCATAGATCTCGTAGACACCATCCGAGTTGGTTTTCAGGGTGGTCCCCGGCTTATAGGCATTGAGGAGGGTTTTCAGGTTAGCAATGGTAGTGGTAGGCAGGGTCTTGTTCCGATCCCCTCCCTCTAAAACAGGGGTGAAAATAACGGAAATGTTGACATTGGTCACATTTTTCAGGCAAATGGCCAACTTGCGGAATCCCTCTCTGGAATTTTCTCCGGATACGGACGCAGGAGATGTGCTAAGAGGATCGGCGGTCATAGAGGTAAATGTAGCATTGGAAGGCTCTGCGATTTGGGCAATGAGTTTTTTACCATTTTTGGTAAGTTCAGCGGTTTTGCCGTCTGCGGAAATAGAAATTTCTGCCTCTGTATGGGCGAACCAATAGACCGTAGAAGTTGTTTTGATCTTCAGTTCATCTCGAATCAGAACTCTGCTTCGGTTGTCAAAGAGAGCAAGGGCTCGCTTGCTCTGGGTCACTCCGTAGTTATCGTAGGCATCCAGCATATCCACCACGGCATAGCCGCCGTCGTATGCACTTTCGTAAGAGACGATCTGACACTTGGCGTTAAAGGCCTGTCCCCCTGAACTGTCGGGCTTTACCACAAGGGTATTCTGTCCCTCTGCCCGTTTGCGGTAATAGGTCCAACGTTTGCTGTCCTCTAAACGGCTGGAATATCCCGGGAGGTTATAGTTGTCGGATCCCATTTCTGTGATCCAACGCTCCCCCAATGCCTCCAGAACAAAGTCCCCAACATCCAAGTCCGTATGGCTGTTGTTATTCATGCCGGACTTGATGGCAGCATAGATCTGGGTTGCGTCCCCACCGAAACCACGGAAGGATGCAATGCTCTCATACTCGTCACTGAGAAGGAAGTGATCCGACTGTCTCTCATTCAAAGACATTCCCTCTACCAAGGCGGGAGAATACCAGATCATAGCCAGATATTCGTCATACATAACACTGGTGCTCTGCATGGAACGCTGATACAGGGACAGTTCCGGCATATTGAATCGGTTAGCATACCAGTGGAGAAGTGCTCCATCCATAAGAGATGCATTGCCGTCACCGAAGTTAAAGGTATTGCTGTAGCCGTTCATAGCCAAAAGATACCGACCGGATTCCTTAATACCCTCCATGTCGGACAGACCGAAGTCCGTACCTAAAACGCTACGCAGGGTCTCCATCAGGATAACCATGAAGCCGGCGCCTAACTGATAATAGCCGGGACCTTCTGCATAGGAACCGGCAGGGGTCAAGGTAGCATTGTGGCTCTGGACATTGGTCACCGCTTTGGAAAGGATAAAACTGCATTGGGAAGGATAGCTCTCATAAATGGCGCAGGCTGCAACAGAAAGGCCTGCATTACACCAAGGATTCCAGTTGCTGTTGGTACGGAGATAGGTGCTGTTGGTCTGATCCTGCTGTTGTCCGATAGACCGCTCATACAGAGCCGTGGCAACGGTTTTCCGCTGAGACGCAGACATATAGTGATACAGCCAGTCATAGCCAATACCAACACCGTATGCCATCTGTGCCACATCCAGATAATGGCTGGGGTTCCAGTCGGAGAAGGAGCAAACCTGTAGCATTTCTTCTACTGCACGCTGTGCAAACCGCTGTTCCCCATTCACCTGATACAGGAAAGCCATCCATGTTATGCGGTAGCTTGCCAGCCGAGATACGCTTAGGAGACGGACGCCGTCGGGAATTTGATATTCTACAACAGGCTCCGAAAGTTGTGCCACACAGTATTGATAGATACGGGCATACCACGTCTGCAAATAGGGATCCGTCTCCAGATCCTTACGGATTCTGGCGAAGTCATCCCTGTTTGCCAAAATACGAGGGTGCTGTCCCCAAGATCTGGATGTAAAGAGATCGTCAATCTCACCGACAGCCGCTGAGGGCGCAACCGCCTTGGTATCAGGCTTATCATCCCCTTGTGCCTCTGCCCACAGAGGTACCATTTGTACCAAAAAACATAGAATCAGTGCCAACGCCGGGAGCCGAAACTTAAAAAAATCCCGAAATTCCATGTTTATTCCACCTTTCATGTAAATATGTCAATATTTTATCAAAATTTTCATACATTGCATGCCTGCATTTTCCATTTTATCAAGAAACAGTATTATTGGATGGTAGTATTCGTAACTTCTCTATCCATGAGGGACATACTCCATAACCTTTGCCCCACCATTTCGGCGGAAATGGTGGGGCTTCGGGTCTTAAATTGGGCTTTATGCAAAATAGGCTTTTGCGCTATCGGAATAGGCAAAGAGGGATTTGCACAGGTCGCCTAAGGCTCCGGACTTGCCGTTACCATAGGTGTCAGCGGCATATTGTACGGTGCCGGATACTACGGTTTCGCCGGACAGGATCTGTACCGTCAGCACAGAACGAAGTTCCGCCGCGAGGAGGGAATCCAAGGTGAAGGCATAGTAGCCACGGCTGGGATTATAGGCTTCCATTTCGGAGATGGTCAGTTCCTTATCCTTGCCGTTAATGTCCTTGTAGGTGACTTTCATCTGCAGATCCTCGGTTGCTCCGGTGTAGGAGCCCAGAGAGAAGATGAACTTAATGCTGACTTTCGATGCTAAGTCCAAGGATTTGCCCAGCCATTGTACTGCGTTGGTTGCAGGGACATTTTCCGTCACATTGGTATTGCCGAAGGTCACGGCTTCCATATCACTGAGGAAGGCGCTCTGTTCTTCGGTCATATTGGCATCTACGAGAGCATCTGTACGGTAGCCCTTAAAAATCTGTGCCTTTCCGCCGTAGCGGAGTAATTCAGCGCAGAGGGTTTTCAGTTTTAAGGCAGCATTTGCCTTATTCATCTGGGCGTAGGCATAGGTTGCAATGCTGTACTCGTCAACGGGAGAATAGTGTACCTGTCCGTCCTTGGTTCCGTAGAGAACAGAACGAATTTGGTCATTCATATGGACAGCGGTGAGTCCCGTTAGGGTAAAGTAATAGTAGCTACCCTTATCCTCCGGACGGATCTCAATGGTCTTTACACCGATTTTTACATTACCTTCGTATACATCCCTTTCGGAAAGGACATAGATCGTATCCATGTCGAAACCGCTGAGAGAAGCCTTGCTGATTGCCATGGTGACGGAAATATCACTTGCTAAGTTTAGGGTATGACCGATCTTCCAATTTGTTTCCAAAACAGGTTCTTTTGCTTCCTCTTCTCCGCAGATGCAGAAGCCTTCTTCATAGCTGTGGGGAGCGGTTTCGGACAGAGAACAATTGCGGCAACCGACGGTATGGTTCCGGTCGTCAACCTTTGTGTAAGTATAGCTGTGGCCGGTTGCAGGAATGACTTCCTGAGCGGTGAGAACTGCGGAACATACAGAGCAATGCTTACCTTCCGTCAGACCGGTTGCGGTACAGGTGGGGGCGACAGCTTTATCGACGACTTCTGAGTGACCTGTAGAGGATATCACAGTGTCGGTATAGGTATGCCCACAACGGGAACAGGTGTGGGTCGTATAGCCTTCTGCCGTACAGGTGGGGGCAGTGGTGGTGCTTGTATAGCTGTGACCTAAGGCTTCGATCCCTTCGGTCTTGGTGCCGTTACACAGGGTACAAGTGTAGGTCATTACACCTTCTGCAGTACAACCGGGTTCTGCGGTAACCTTTCCGTCATTCCACCTATGGGTGGCAGTAGTGGTATATCCACAGGAGCAGACGCCCTTATGATTGCTGTTATCTACCATAGAGTAGGTGTAGCTGTGAGCGGTAGCAGTAAACTGTGCTACAAAGGTTGTGTCGGCAGTGATATTGGTCAGAGCTTTATCCCAACCCTTGAAGGTATAGTGATTCGTTGCATCACTTGCCTTGGTGGGGGTTGTGCCCTGATAGGTGGCAGTTGCGCCGCTTGCTACAGTTTGGCGGCTCAGAACGGTGCCGTCCTCTGTGGTAAAGGTGACGGTATAATTGACTGCGGGAGCGGAAGCCTTATCACCCACATAGATATAGTCGATAACGACCTTGCCGGAGCCCTTGGACTGGGCCTTGATGTGCCAGAAACGGAAGCCGATGTTGGTGATGACATCGCTGGAGGCAAACTCGGAATCAACGGGAATGGTAAGGGTCTGGTACACACCGTTCTGCAGGGTGTAATCTGCAACCATGGAGTAACTGCCACGGGTGGAGATCCCGTCATTGGTGCGGTCATAGACCACGACTACTTGGGGATTGGAGTTTGTAGCGGCAACACAGCCTTCCAGCTTGAAGCGGACCTGGATCACATCGCCGAAGTCGGATCGTAGCCAT
>JAZSAO010000085.1:0-4205 GCA_045601945.1 Faecousia sp.
GCACCTCTCCCATTGGAGAGGCAAGGGCGTGTGCGAATTTGGAAACAGTTCGATAAACGAAAATTTACATTCCTGTTCGTCCCGCAGGGACACAAAAATCGACAAGAAACAAGACAACGACAAGAGCGGAGCGCCGGGAGAGGGGGCCAGGGGGAGAGGGCGGTTATTTCCGAGGAGAAAAGCCCCGAAACCGCCATGGTAACGATAGGAAATCTGTTCAGCGCCTCTCCCCCGGTTGTTTCTTTGGTTCGTTTCTTGTCAATACAAGAAATGAACGCCCCGCAGGGAGCAAAGTATGCGCGAGTGCAAGACCGCTTCCTTTTTCCTGTTCTTGATCGTGGATACCATGCCGTAACCCCACTTCTCTGCCTACTACGAAATCGGTACAAAAACGGGAATCCCTACTGCCCTCTCCGCCGCAGTCGCGGCACCTCTCCCATTGGAGAGGCAAGGGCGGTTACTAACTTAAACCGGTTCGATAAACGAAAATTTGTTAGGATCAAATTTCAAAGGTCATTTTTTCGCCCTTGGGGTGCATGACGGTTAGGCGGTAGGCTTCTAATGCGATGGGGCCGCCGGATTGGGCGCCGTATTTTTTGTCGCCTTTTAGGGGGTAGCCACGGGAGGCGAATTGGACGCGGATCTGGTGGGTTCGGCCTGTATAGAGGCGGATGTGGAGAAGGGTTTCTCCTTCCCTTTCTTCCGTTACGGTGTAGAAAAGCTTGGCGAGTTTTACCCCGTTGCGTTTTCTTTTGACCACGTAGGTTTTATTTTTGGTTCTGTCGTGGAAGAGAAGGTCTTCCAGATAGCCTTCTTTTTCTGTGAGGGTTCCTTCACAGGTTGCTCTGTATTCTTTTATGAGAGCATCGGGTTGGGATAAGAAGGCGGCGGTGGCGGAGTCCTTGGCGAAGACCATAAGTCCCGTTACCTCTTTATCCAGTCGGTGGACAGGATAGACATTTCTGGGCTGTAAAAGGTCGTTCATACTCTGCTTTCCGCTTGCATCTGCGCAAGCAAGGACGCCCCGAGGCTTGGTGCAGATGACCAAAAGGTCGTCTTCGTAGATTATATCCGTTCTTCGATCTTCCATAGGATCTTCTCGCATTGTTCTAAAATTTCCCCTAAATCATGGTGGAGGAAAACGCCCTTTTCCAGTACGGGCTTGCCGGCTACATAGACACTTTGGATCTGCTCGCCGTTTCCTGCGTAGAGGAGGTTTGTCAGGATCCGCTGTTTGTTGGTAGTAGACAGGGCGTCTGTTTTGACCAGAGAAAAGTCGGCGGCATAGCCTACTTGGATTTTTCCCAGATCCTTATACCCCAGTGCTTCCATAGCCTCTACGGTCAGCATACGGTAGCAGTCCTGTGCCGGCAGGGCGGTTGCGTCTAAGGTCAGAACCTTCTGCAAATAGCTTCCGTGACGTGCTTCTCGGAGAAGGTCTCGGTTTGCGCTGGAGGCCTCTCCGTCACAGCCGAAGCCTACACGGACCCCTGCTTTTCGCATCTGCCAGATCCGGGGGGCGCCGTCTGCCAGCTTCATATTGGTAGAGGGGCAGTGGGCGACTACGGCTTTGGTGTCTGCCAGAAGCTGAATTTCATCGTCTGTAAGCCAGATAGAATGGGCAAGGATGGTATTCTCGTCCAGAACCCCTAAATAGCCCAGTTCTTCTGCCTCCCCACGGCCTGTCCATGATCGAACCATGTCTGTTTCCCGCTTTCCCTCGGCTAAGTGGGTGTGGTAAACCAGACCACGCTCCCGGGCAAAGTTTTTCAGGGCTACCATAAGTTCCCCGGTACAGGCAGGGCGACCTTGGGGAACGGCGGCTGTCCGCAACAGCCCCTTTCCATGCCAGCGGTCATAGAGAAGCTCCGCCTGACGGAGGCATTCGTCAACGCTTGTAACTTTGATCTGGTCATTTTCCGCAATATCCGTTGCACCGATGCCGAAGGTGGCGCGAATGCCGGCATCTTGGTATGCCTGTACCACTGCCTCAATATGGGGGAAATAAGTCATTTCGTTTACAGCGGTCACGCCGTTTCGCAGACTCTGTAAGCATCCTAAGAGGACGCCGTAGTACCACTCTTCGGCACTGAGAGACCACTGGGCTTTCAGCATCCTCCCAAGCCAATCTGTAATATTGAGATCATCTAAAGGCCCCTTGGTCAAACTCTGGACCATATGGGTATGGATGTCTGCCATACCGGGGAGGATCAGTATACCTTCCCCCTCCACTACCCTGCAAGGGCGGTCGATTTGGGGGGCGATCTGTGCAAATGTGCCGTTTTCTACATATATGTCCACAGGCTTTGTGGTCAGGTTCTCAAAGTCCGGGAGAAGAACATTTTTTAAAACAAAGGTGTTTTCCATAGAAATCTCCTTTTATATCAGGGTATCTGCGGCGGCAGCAAAGAGGGCTTTTCGGCACGCCTCATCCATGACCTTCTTGCTGCCTGTGGTATAGTTTTCACGGATCATGGTGATGGAAGCAGCCTTCACCTGCAGGATATGGGCAATGACAAACATACTGCTTGTTTCTCTGTCCATGACCTCTGCACCCAGAGCAGCCCACTTTGCGATCTTCTCCCGACCGGATGCCGTGAGGGGTGTCTCTAAGGACAGCACATCATGACTACGGAACAGAGCGGTACGGCTGATGCCCCTCTTAAACATACGACTCATGAGTTCCATGGCAGGAACTGCGGGGTAGGAAACATCAATATATTCCCTGCTTGCAAATTCCCCACGAATAGCGCCGGAGGCGGCACAGATCGTACCCGGTTCCAAGTCCTCCCCCATAGCGGGGCAGAAATCGATTTTAATAATTTCCTCTACTCCTAAATGGTTCAGTTCTTCCACTGCAATGGCCATGGGCATACAGCCGAATCCACAGCTCATAACCGTCAGGGGCTGACCCTGATAGGTGCCGGTATAGGTCACATACTCCCGATGTTCCCCCATTTTTACAGCCCCCTCTAAGTAGGCAGCATACAGGGGGATCTCCTGAGGATCGGGGATCAGGATGACTTTCTTGGAAATATGCTCTTCTTTCACCCCCAGATGATACATGGTACCGTCTTTCTGGGTCAGTTTCACACTGTGGTAACTCATAGCTTTCCCTCCATCAGCTCTGCGGCTCTGATTGCAATACGGGAGGCTCTCTCAATGCGTCCGGGCATGAATCCCGGATCTGCAGGATCTCCGTAGGGATTTTCCACAGGAGTATTGGGATCTGCAAACATATTGGCGGCGGCAACGCAGATACAGCCTGTGCGGATGCCCAAGAGATAGCCGTAGGGGAACAGGGTTCCGCTTTCATTTTCCACCACCTGTACTCCGGCACAGATCCATTTTTCCATTCTGTCACGGAGACCGGGGTGGGCGGCCTTGGATTCCATATAGAAGGCATCGTGGCTACGGTACAAACCTACCTTAACAGGCTCGCCCATTTCCTCTGCCGCTTCCATAAGGGCAGAAACCAGCATGGCATCTGCAACAGCGGGATATTCCGGGGGAACCAGTTCATAACTCGCACCTTCCCCACGGACACAACCGGAAGCGATGACGATCTGTCCGGGAACAATATCGGGCTGAATGGCACCGCAGGTACCTACGCGGACAATAGCCTTAGTCCCTGCCTGAGACAGTTCCTCTAAGGTGTTAATGACACAGGCTGCCCCCATACCGCTACTGGTAACGGCAATGGGAGTACCCTTTTCCGTATGGCCCGTATAGGTGGCATAGGTGCCACGGTGGGCGGTAAATGCACTGTCACGGAAGAAGCCGGAAATGGTCTTACTCCGTCCCGGATCTCCGGGCATTAAAACAAAAGGCGCACTGCCTCCGGGAGTCAAACCGGTCTTTTGGAGCAGACCGTCTCCCCCCACAGTGTTGGGGAGTTCCATAAATGCTTTCATAAGAGCCTCCTTTATTTTGGGATTTTTCTCTGCCTTCAGTATACCATAAACCCACAGGGTTTTCAACGATGCGGCAACAATATATGCAAAAAACAGAAACTGCTCCGGTTTTGTTGAAAAAACACCTAAAAGAAGGATCCTAACAGATCTCCTTTTAGGTGTTTCTTATGTTTTATACTTATTTCTAATAAAACGGATTGACCGTTTTATTATGCCGCTAATAAGCGGCATGGCGGCCTTTGCCGCCAAGAAATTCCGTGTAATACTGTTTCTTCCGCCTAAGGCGGTGCA
>JAZSAO010000086.1:0-7288 GCA_045601945.1 Faecousia sp.
TGCTATGCAGGCAATGGTTACCATTAGTAAGATCTACGTCAACGAAGATATCCGCGTGGTTATCTTTGACGAGCCTACCGCTCTTCTGGAAAACGAAAAGGTTGAGGTTCTCTTCAACTTTATCGCATACCTGAAATCTAAGGGCGTTAGCATCATTTACATCACCCACCGGCTGGAAGAGATCATCCAGATCTGTGACAGCGTTACCATTCTAAAGGACGGTACCTATGTTGATACCCTCCCCATTGAAAAGGTTACTAAGGATTTCCTGATCCAGCAGATGGTTGGCCGTCCCGCAACAGATATTTATAATATCGAGCATTTTGAACCCGGCGAAGAACTTCTCCGGATCGAGGGCTTTACCGACAGTAAGCACTTTAGGGACATTGACTTTACCCTCCACAGAGGTGAGATCCTTGGCTTTGCAGGTCTTGTTGGTGCAGGCCGTAGTGAAATCATGCGTGCTCTAACCGCTGTTGATAAGAGACTCTCCGGCGACGTTTATATCAAGGGTGAAAAGGTTAATATCAAAAATCCCAGCGAAGCACTTCACAAGGGGATCGGCTTCCTGACAGAAGATCGTCGTGCGGACGGTTGTGCCTTGAAGTTGGATATTAAGACCAACATCAACATGAGTTCCTATGACATGATCAGCAAATTGGGCATCATTAACCTAAAGGCTGAAACGGACCGTGCAGAAAAGGGATCTAAGGATGTTAAAGTTAAGACACCTTCCATTTCCCAGTTGGTTGGCAATCTGTCCGGCGGTAACCAGCAGAAGGTCGTTATTGCAAAGCTTCTGTGCTGCAACCCCGATATTTTGATCTTTGATGAGCCCACAGTCGGTATCGACGTTGGTGCCAAGCAGGAGATCTTTAAACTGATCGAAGCCTTGACCAGACAGGGCAAGGGCATCATTCTCATTTCGTCTTATCTCCCCGAGGTCATGGGTCTGTCTGACAGACTGATTGTTATGGCACAGGGAAAGATCACCGCAGAATACAATAAGGAAGAACTGAAGACACTCACTGAAGCAGATGTCCTTCGCATGGCTTCCATTGAAGAATAAGAGGAGAAAAAAATATGTCTAATAAAACTGCTGCATTAGGAAAGAATGCAAAAACGAGTGCGCTTTCCAGAATGACCAAGCGTTCTGAGTTTACCATTGGTCTCGTTGTTATTGCTCTGTTCTTGATTGCCTATTTTGCAACTCCCAGCTTTGGCACTAAGTACAACCTGATGAACCTGTCCAAGCAGGGCGCTATTGTCGGCGTTCTGGCAGTTGCACAGACTCTCATCATCATCACCGGCGGCATCGATATTTCCGGTGGCGCAATCGCAGGCCTTGGCTGTATGACCATGGCGCTCATGGTTCGTGCAGGTATGTCCATTCCTGTATGTATCCTTGTAAACTTCGTGATCTGCATCATTTGCGGCTTCATCAACGGTGTTATCATCTTCGATCTGAAGGTTCCCGCAATGATCACCACTCTCGGTACCTCCACCATTTACCGTGCAATCCTGAAGCTGGCTTGTGGCGGTAACTCCGTAACCTTCTTTAAGCCCGGCACTTCCGAGTATGTTGATATTTTCTACAAGATCGGCAATCTGGACATCGCCGGATTCCTGCCTGTTCTCTGCGCTGTATGGCTGGTTGTTACCGTCATTGCATGGCTGGTTCTCCGCTATACTACCTTTGGTCGCGATCTGTTCGTTATCGGTTCCGGCATCGAGGTTGCTCGTCTCTCCGGTATCAAGGTTCGCAAGACTTTCTACTTGGTTTACTCTGTCGCAGGTCTGATTTACGGTATTGCTTCCATGATGTTCGCAGGCCGTATCCTCCGCGGTGCAACCAACACCGGCGAAGGCTACGACATGAACGCCATTGCTGCTACCGTTATCGGTGGTGCATCTCTGGCCGGTGGCCGTGGTGCTGTTACCGGTACCTTTGTCGGCGCTCTGCTTATGGTTGTTATTGAGAACGCCGGTAAGGCATTCCTTATCAACGACTATATTCTGGAAATGCTCACCGGCATCCTGATCATCTTTGCTGTTGCAATGGACATGGTCAAGAGTCGCAAGAAGGGCTAATTCCTAAATTCTACATTTGCAGGGGAGAGCTCCTATGGGGCTCTCCTCTTTTGTATGAATAAGCCTTGAAAACCCTCTGAAAAAAATGTTGAAATTTTTATAAAAATTTGAAAAAAGGTCTTGACAAATCGAAGGTTCCTTGATATAATATCGGAGCAATGAGGGAAACGCAAGACACGCTGCTATAGCTCAGCAGGTAGAGCGCATCCTTGGTAAGGATGAGGTCTCCAGTTCGAATCTGGATAGCAGCTCCAAAAACGACATTCTTCGAAAGAAGGATGTCGTTTTTACATATTGATCCAAAATGATTTCATGATATGATCTCCCGTGTTTGATAAAGAAAACCGGAGCCATCGTATTTTAGAAAAGGAGTGATCCTATGATCGTTCATGTTGTTGGGGCCTTGATTTGGGAAGGGGATCGGTTTATGATCTGTCAGCGACCTCCTCATAAGAAAAGGGGCCTCTTATGGGAATTTGTCGGGGGGAAGGTTGAACCCGGCGAAACCATGGAAGAAGCCTTGATCCGAGAATGTCGAGAAGAACTGGATATTACTTTGGAAGTAGGACAACTGTTCATACAGGTAGATCATCCCTATACCGATATCCATATTATGCTGTCCATTTTCCACGGTAAAATTGCAGAAGGTACGCCCATTCTAAAGGAGCACGTAGATTTAAAGTGGATCTCTGTGTCCGAAATAGATCAATTTGAATTCTGTCCTGCGGATGGCCCTGTTCTGGAAGCTTTAAAACAGACAAGAATATAGTTTCTGCCACCGTAATTTGCCACAGACTCTGTAGAACATTCAGAGTTTGTGGCGGCTGTTTTTATGCGGTTGTCCTTTTGTGTGTTTTTCATCTCTTGTATATAATCATAGTTTTGCTTTGGAAAAAGGGTTTGCAGGGGGATTTTATGGCTATATGCAAAATTTCGAGACAGAAAGATTGTGTCTTTTGTCAGTAGACTTTTTTGATCAAAAATAGTACAATAGATACCTGCGCGGAGAGTTTATTCTCGGAGCAATTCTTTAGATTGAGCGAGTAGATGCATATGGAAGTAAAACACACCCCTATGGAACAAAAATCGGAGGAAGAGAAAAAATCATCGGCTTGGATTGCGCTATTTAAATTCCTCCCTCTCCTAATCTTTACCGGTATGGTCATTGTCTTTAAACTTGACCTGCTTTTGGCGGCACCCATTGCAACCTTTAGTGCTATCGGAGTTCACATGATCCTGTATCGTTCCGGATTTGAGAACGCTTTTAATAAATGCTTGGAGTCTGTTAGGCATATCGTTTTGATCTTCTTTATTCTTATGTTTGCCTATGGAGTTGCAGAGTGCTTTATGGCAACAGGTGTTGGAGCGGCCCTTATCAATCTGGCACTGCAAATGGGGGTTACGGCAAGAACTGTTGCGCCGGTTGCGATGATCGTTACCTGCCTTCTGTCCATTGCCACGGGGTCTTCTTGGGGCACCTTTGCGGCATGCGCTCCGATTTTCCTATGGCTCAATCACTTGGTAGGGGGCAATATCCTGTTAACCCTATCTTCTATTGCAGGCGGATCTTGTTTTGGTGATAATATTGGTATGATCTCCGATTGTACCGTGTTGTCTTGTGGGATGCAGGATGTAAAGATTATCGATCGCCTGAAACACCAACTTGGCTGGAGCTTTGGCTGCCTTGCGCTTGGTCTGGTTGTTGTATTTTTTGCCGGAGCGGATCTGCCGGCTGCAAGCGCAGATGCATCGGCGGCCATTGCACAGATCCCGGCGGAGGCACGTGCAGCCCTTGTAGTAGAGCGGCCCTCGGCACTGACACTGCTGAAACAGGTGGAATCCGGTGTCCCCTATTATATGATCATTCCATTGATTTTGGTCATTGGACTGTCCTTCTTGAAACTTCACACCATGATTTGCTTGGGCGTGGGAATGTGTTCGTCTCTCGTATTGGGCTACTTTGCGGGAACCACAAATCTGAGTTTGTGGCTGAATGATATCCTTTATGTAGGCTTTAGTGATGCCGGAAGCTGGGTAGTGGTAATGATGTTGTGGGTATCGGCTTTCGGTGGTTTAATGAATGGCATGAATGCATTTGAGCCTTTGGCAAAGCTGATCGTCAGACTATCTCGGAATGTACAGCAGCTTATGGGCTGGTGTGGGATCCTGTGTCTGACAGGAAACGCAGCACTCGCAGACGAAGCGGCGCAGATCGCGACGATCTCTCCGATCATTCGTGATGTTGTGGAGAATCATGTGGAATGTAAAGAAGAAAAAGACCAATATCGCCTTCGGGTGCGTTTGGCAACCTTTACCTCTGCTATGGGTATATATGGATCTCAGTTGATTCCTTGGCATTGCTTCCCGGTGTTTTTCGCAGGGATTGCAGGGGTGGTATATCCCCTTCGAGCCTTTACACCTGTGGAGATTATTTCCAAAAACTATTTGAGTTTCATTATTGTGGGTTCTATTGTGCTGTTGACTTTCACGGGGTTAGATCGTTTTGTTCCTATGTTTGCCCTCCCCGGCAAGGATCGTGCGCGTCTGATCAAATAAATATTTACCCTGATTCTTCCGGAAATGAGGAATCAGGGTAATTTTTATATCCAAATATAATTTATTTTTCCGTATGTCGGACCAACAGACCACACGATGCATAAATTGGTGCAGGAGGGATGATTATGGGGAGATTTGTTGTAAAATTCGGAGGAACTTCCGTCGCAGATCCTAAGAAGCTTTATGGAGCTGCCCGCAAATTGGCAGCACTACACAGACAGGGGCACGAGGTCGTGGGCGTCCTCTCTGCACAGGGAAATACCACAGATGCCCTCTTGGCTCGTGCGAAGGAGATCGATCCCGATTGTGGAGGGAGAGAATTAGATGTGATCCTGTCTACAGGGGAGCAATGCTCTGCGGGGCTGTGCGCTATGGCATTGGGCCGATTGGGAATGGAGAGTGTGAGTCTATGTGGCTGGCAGGCCGGGATTCTTACAGACGGAAATTACGGAAGCGCTCGAGTCAGAGCATTAAACGGTGATCGGATCCTACGAGAATTGGAAAAGGGGAGAATTGTGCTTGTAGCGGGATTTCAAGGTGTAGATGATGGAGGCAATGTTACAACCTTAGGTAGGGGAGGGTCCGACACGACTGCTGTGGCATTGGCGGCATTTTTACACGCCGATGTATGCCGAATCTATACCGACGTGGATGGAGTCTATGACAAGGATCCGCGGAAGTACCCCGATGCGATAAAGTATGAGCATATCTCCTATGATGATATGCTCACTCTTGCACGGGGCGGCGCAGCAGTTCTTCATGATCGGTGCGTGGAGATCGCTAAGCGTTATGGGGTCTGTATAGAGGTTCGCTCCTCCTTTACAGATGGAGAGGGGACTATGGTATATTGACGGAAGCCTCTTGTGGATGTTCGCTTCGAATATCAAATCATGCGCTTTTGTTCTATGATTGCATGACGGAGCATTGTTATGAGATTTAAGAGAGTAAGAATAATCACCAAAGGATGAAATTAAAAGCAGTTCCGATCCTGCGTACAGGCCGGAACTGCTTTGTATTTTTCGTTGCAATAGTAAGCGATATGCTTCACTGACGGCTAAAGATATGTTGGCATATTCCGTAAATGATTCAAGGGTTTACCTTTTAACTACGGCATACATGAGGCTGTCAAAATCCGGTAGCGAACTTGTAATGCCTTTTTCGATTATTGCTAAGCCGTTCCGGGAGAGTTCGTTTTCAAACGTGTTGAAAGATACCATTCTGCATGAGGTTCCCGCGACCATCATTTTGCCCGATTCATGATTTCGTTCTTGCAGATCAAAAGGCTGTTGAAATATCACTTTGTCTTTCGAACTCACCATCACCCATTGTACAGATCAGCGCAATAGGGGTTGAGGGGACATGGTATATCACAGGGGAAACTTTGGATCTCCTCGTTCATATCTGCCAGCATCTGCTTCAGTAAACCATTGGCGGCTTCGTAGTTTTCTTTTTTTACCAAAGAATCCAGCGAGGAGTCTTTATATACAATCCGGGTAAACCACAGACCATGGTACAAGGTGTAGATGTCCCATGCAGCGGCACGTTCTGGCTCGCTTAGAGGTCTGACAGACAAATACCCTTTCATAAATGCAGAGAATAGCTGTTTCGAATAATTTTCCGGTGCATCGGATGGCAGATCCATTTCATAGGCGGTCAGTAGACCTTCCATGACGAGATCGGATACCAGCACTTCGTCCCCGGCATTGTTATAGTCAAAGAGGATCAAACCGTCCTCTTCGGAAACAAGGTTGTTGATGGAAATATCTCCCTGCACAGCGGCTTTGGGAAGGCTGTCCCAAACAGAACGGAGGCGGCTCAGCTTTTCTTCCCGAAGAGCCTTGATTTTGGCAACTGTATCTTGATCCAGATTTTCGTTTTTTGTAATTTCACAAAATTCCGGGAACGAGTCCACATCATTCCAATAGGCGGCTGAAAACAGAGTGCCGTGTCCGATCTTGCAATTCTGCTCCAGAGAGAGGATATGCATTTTTGCCATCAATTCTCCGATTTGATACGCAATTTTTGTGTTGATCTCCGTGATTTCCTCACCGCACCATTCTTCTATGGTAATTAAGCAGGGCAGGTCATGGTATACAAATTCGTTACAATACCTACCATTTGCCTGATACCGTTTCGGTGTTCTGATACCGCTGTTTCGCATCTGCTCAGAGAAAATGCTTTGTTTCTCTACCTTTTCGATTTCGGCAGACAAGTCTTCATCCTCGTGTAGGATTTTCAGGATCAGTCTTTGACCATCCTCTAAGGTAACACGGAAGATCAGTTTCATCCAGCCATCTTCCTCTATCACATGAATATAGGATTTCTGTTCTGTGATATTTCTCGGAAACCCATAAAGTTGCAATATGGTTTCGATCACATTTGCTTCGACGATGTTTTCCATAGTGTCCTCCAGAATAGAATAACGGTGCAGACCTGAAGCCAGCACCGTCGTAAGCATGGTTGTTAGATTCTATCTGCTTATGCACATAGGCTTGACTCAAATGACTAAATACAGGTATCAAAAAACTGTTCCTGAAAGTGGACTGACTCAGCGATTTGGCTTTGGCTGTATTGACTGCCTACAGGTGCAACTACGAGTTTGCCTTCGCAATCGTTTCTGCGGCAGATCACAGCCACAACC
>JAZSAO010000087.1:0-1623 GCA_045601945.1 Faecousia sp.
TAGTCTCCGTAAACAAGGGCTTCGTACAAATAATATCCCCCGGCGCATAGGATCCCTGCTCCCACCGGAGCCAACAGATTCCGCAGACACAGAATTTTTTCTCCCTTTGCCGTAAAGAGGAGAACCGTCAGCGCCTTGATCACTGCAGATGCAGGCGCCCACAGAGCAAAACCGGACAGGCAATCTGCCAAAACCGCTGCTCCCGCTGCTGCCAAAATTCCGTAGGGCATGGGCAAAAGCACTGCTCCCAAATAAATAAAGGCATCTCCTATGTGGATATAGCCCTTCCCCACCGGGATGTGGAGCCATGCCGTAAACAGCAGGATCAGCGCTCCCAAAAGCCCTGCCAGTGCAAGGTTCTTTACAGATTCTTTTTTCAATTTCTATCCCCCAGTTCATATAAAAATTCTTCAAAAGCAATGCCGTCCGGTTCCGGAAGCTTCAGTTCCATAGTGCGACGGAGAGCCTTGGCAATAAAAGCCGATGCTCCACGGACAGACTCCCCAAGAGGCACCCCTCGAACAGCATCCGCCATTAAAATCGGAGCGAACACATCCCCGGTACCGGCTCTGCAGGGGCCGGTTTTGTGTTCCCGCACGACGACAGGTGCCTTCCCGGCTTCATAAATAAAGTTCTCTAAATCCTCTCCTCGTTCCAAACCGGAGATCACGATTTTCTCAGGGCCCATGGCATGAAGGGCTTCGCAGATCTTCAGTAGGTCTGTACCGGCCATATCCGATCTGTATTCCGTGCCGGTGAGAATACACGCCTCTGTTAGATTGGGCGTCAGAATATCCGCATATCGGAGAAGCGCCGTCATATTTTCCGCCAGTTCCTTAGAATAGGTGGCATAGAGTGCCCCATCGTCTCCCATGACCGGATCAATGACCGCAAGGGTGTCTTTGGTCTTAAATCGCTCCATAAATCGGCACACAAAGTCTATCTGACGAGGGGAACCTAAAAATCCCGTTAAGATCCCGTCAAAATGAAGTTCCAGCTTCTCCCATTCCCTCATATAAGGATCCATATGGGAGGTACAATCTGTAAAATAGAAACTGTCATAGCCTGTGTGGTTAGAAAACACCGCCGTAGGCAGAGGGCAACACTGTAGCCCCATGGCGGAAATAATCGGCAGAGACACTGCCAGAGAGCATCGACCAAAACCACAAAAGTCGTTAATTGCGGCAATTTTTTTCTGTTGATCCCGATACACCGGATTGTTCTCCTTGCTTTTTGATTTTCTATAGTATATAATACAGGTGGTCTTATGAAAATAACCAGAACGGAAGTGTTTTATATAACCAGATGAAATATACCATCCATCGAGAAAAATCGGAACCCACTTATTTACAGCTATACCGTCAGGTACGGCAGGATATTGTATCAGGCATTCTCTCCTATGGCAGTAAACTCCTTTCCAAACGTCTTTTGGGGGAGGAACTGTCCATCAGCACCGTCACCGTAGAACACGCCTACAACCTTCTGTGTGACGAGGGCTATGTGGAAGCCAGACAGCGGAGCGGCTACTTTGTGATCTTCCGCCCCACAGACGGCTTTGCGGGAACCGAAGAAGAGCGTCCCCCCCACCCCACTTCTCACAAAGGCGAGCGTACAGAGTTCCCC
>JAZSAO010000088.1:0-9004 GCA_045601945.1 Faecousia sp.
CTCCGGTGTAAGAACCGAGGGAGAAGATGAACTTAATGCTGACTTTCGATGCTAAATCCAAGGATTTGCCCAGCCACTGTACCGCATTGGTTGCAGGAACATTTTCCGTCACATTGGTATTGCCGAAGGTCACGGCTTCCATATCGCTAAGGTATGCTTTCTGTTCTTCGGTCAGGTTGGCATCTACGAGAGCATCTGTACGGTAGCCCTTAAAGATCTGTGCCTTTCCGCCGTAGCGGAGAAGTTCTGCGCAGAGGGTTTTCAGCTTCTCGGTTGCAGTTGCCTTATTCATCTGGGCATAGGCATAGGTGGCAATGCTATAGGTGTCTACGGGAGAATAGTGTACCTGTCCGTCTTTGGTACCATAGAGTACAGAGCGGATCTCGTCGTTCATGTTGACCGCAGTGAGTCCGTTGAGGGTGAAATAATAGTAACTACCCTTATCCTCCGGTCGGATCTCAATGGTCTTTACTCCGGTTTTTACATTGCCTTCGTAAATATCCAGTTCGGAAAGCATATAAACCGTATTCATGTCAAAGCCACTAAGAGAGGCCTTGCTGATTGCCATGGTGACGGAAATATCACTTGCTAAATTTAGGGTATGACCGATCTTCCAGTTTGTTTCCAAAACAGGTTCCTTAATTTCTTCTGCTCCGCAGATGCATAAGCTGTTTTCATAGCTGTGGGGAGCGGTTTCGGACAGGGAACAGTTTTTACAACCGATGGTGTGGGTTTGATCGTTAACCTTTGTGTAAGTATAGCTGTGACCGGTTGCAGGAATGACTTCCTGAGCGGTGAGAACTGCAGAACAGACAGAGCAGTGCTTTCCTTCCGTCAAACCGGTTGCGGTACAGGTGGGAGCAACAGCCTTATCTACCACAATGGTATGATTTTCGGCTTTGCTATAGCCGCAGGAGCAGGATGCTTTGTGGGTATTCGCGTCATTGGAACTGATGCTATAAGTATGTGCCTTTGCGGTAAATCGGGCAGTAATGACAGTGTTGGCGGTGATGTTGGTCAGTGCTTTGTCCCAATCCTTAAAGCTATAGTGATGGGTGCTGTCGTAGGCTTTCGTGGGAGTGGTTCCCGTATATACGGCTTCCTCACCCTTGGTGACCAGCTGGGTGGAAAGAACGGCGCCATTTCCGTCTTTGAAGGTGACGGTATAGGCAGGGGTGGGGAGATCAGCCATAGCACCTAAGTAAATATAATCGATTTCCACACTGCTGTTGGTATCGGCTTCGATTCGGCCTATATAGACCTGAAGCTTCGTAATAATGCCTGCAGCCTGATTTTCGGCGGAAATGGGAACCGTTACGGTAACGAAGTTTCCGCCCGTAACCTGAGCGGTGCTGAGGATCCGATCTTCCATATCTACCTTCTGAGATCCGGCGTATAGATCCATAGTGATGAGCGGCGTCTTTCCGGAGGGTACCCGAACATTCTTGAAGCGGAAGCGGATCTGGTAGACCTCTGCTTTGGACAGATCGTAACTGAGAGCATTCTGCCCGGTATACAAGATCATGGTGTCGCTTGTTTTCGTGGGAGTGAGGGAGAGGGTTCCTGTACCGTTATCCATCTTTAAGGAAGCACCGGCATAGGCGATCCAATGGATGTTCGCGGGATCGTCAAAGTTCGTCTTTCCGTAGACATAAGAACTGTACCGATCTTTATCTGTGGAACTGTTTTCAAAGCCGAAGTAAAGTTGATCCTTTGTAGGAGCGGTTTCCGCTGCACCGACGTAAATATAATCGATGGTTACGGAGCCGGTCTTTCCTCCTGCAGAGCAGATGTTATTGAAGGTGGGACGCAGTGCGTTAATAACCGCAGCAGAAGTAAAGGCCTCTGTCATAGCTGTCCGAACCGTTACAAATGCACCGGAGGTCAGAGCCTCTGTGGGAATGGCTACGGGTACATAGTCGGAGTTGCCCATAGAGCCATTGTTTTTGATGTAGTACATACGGATGGTGGGATTGGCTCCCGATACTACGGCACAATCCGTTAGCTTGAACCGTACTTCCATAATGTCGCTCTTATGGGGAACATAGTTCAGAACCTGAGCGGTCTTATCCAGCAAAGTATTACTGGACTGGAAGTAGGGAGAAGTTCCTGCGGGAGTCATCCACAGTTGGATGGCACTTGCCTCTGTGTCATAAGCGGGGAGAGAATTGCGGCCTTCGTTTACAGACCAACAACCTGTATCGTAGTTCCGCCCACCGTAAATGGGGGACTGATAGCGGAAGTAGGCTCCCTCGTCGGAATCAAAGTCGAAGAAAAGGGTATCCGCTTGCTGAGAGGGAGCGTTCTCGGGAGAGCCGATATAGAGATAGTCGATCTCATAAGTGCCTGTGGAGGTAGAGGTTTTATCTGTATTCAGGGGATCGATCCGCAGAGCGGTAAGGGTTTTTCCAACATAATTAGAGGGCATTGGGACGGTAAAGGTCTGATAGCCCTGATTGACGGTGGCATTGGAGAATATCTTGGATTTTGCGGAATTCCATGTGCTGTCGTCGGAGGTTAAGAAGAAAACCTGCGCTTCCTTATCGGCACTGTTGGTGCTTGTGACCTTTAGACGGAGTTCTACAACGTCCCCCTCTTGCAGAATATAGGAGGGAATGCTGTCTGCTCTGATATAGGGGTCATAAGAGGTGATATCGCCGTAAAGAATACCCTTGGCAGTATCTACCTTTGCAGTGGCTCTGCCTGTGCTGGGCGCCCAATATGCATCGGCATTCAGGGGGCTGACCTCGTTAAAGTGGAGAAGCAAGGCATTGCTGTTTAAGGTTACAGTGCTGTTGGCATCTGTGGTAAAGGCAACAGCCTTACCGTTCAGGAATACGGTCTGTACGCCGGAATGGAGATTCACGCGGACACCTGCCGTCAGGATCCGGGGATCGGAACTTTCGATGTACAGATTTGCACCTTCCATATAGGCACTGAGGTCTGTTACCACGTGAGAGGTCTGCACAATGGGTAGGGAAGAACTTGCTACACGGAGGAAAGAACCGTTAGAAAGGGAAGCGAAGGTTCTCTCTGCCTTGCTGTTCAAACTCAAAGCGGCAGTGCCTGCGTTGGTGGTATAGCTGTCAAAGGTGCGGGTGGCGGGAGTGGTTTCAAAAGAGTTGTAATAATACAGGGTTTTCAGATCTCCTTGGGCGGAGTCGGTAACACTTGCCTTAAAGGCTCTGGCGGTACTGTCAGTAGTTCCGCTCATAGTCAGCTTGTTGGGCTTTAGAGTTACGGTTTGCCCCTGAGAGGTGGGATAAAGAACGGTCTGATAGGTTACGGTGCCGGAAGCACTCTGCTTATATTCGAAATACGTGGTTGTGGTGCTTTGGGCGGTGGAGTCGTAGCCTGCCCGAATGGTGGGAGTGACGCTGTTACCGCTGACTTGTGCAATGGTAAGGTTTGCACCGGAGGAGAAGGCGGTCTTGCCGGTATCATAGCTGTCAGAGGCAACGGTTGCCTTAGAATAAGGCTCTGTATGCCAGTTCTGGGTGTAGGAATGGCTGTTGCTATCGCCGGGAACCACCTTGTCCGTGACGACCAGAATATCTCCCAAGGCTTTTAGATAGCTGACATTGCGGTAGTGGGTGAAATCGGTCTTGTGGTAGACCTTATTATTCACCACACCGTCCATGGAAAGGCTCTTGGTGTGGGTGTCGTTGGTGTTGGCAGTGGTCCAAGCGTTGACCGTTGCCACGGCATCGTTGGAGACCAGTTGGATATCTCCACGATTTTCTACATCGGAGAGATTCTGGTACAGAACCTGAGAAATGCCGTCGATCTCAATGGTGTTGTGGGAACGGGAAATGGAATTCTGCCAATCGTAGTGGGTGTGCTTATTACTATAGGAGGTCATGCCTGTGTCCGTCAGCAGTTCCCGTCCGTCGTAGTAGAACAGGAGAGCCAGCGCATCTCGGTGGGAGTGGTTGCCGGCACACTTGGCATTCATAAAGATCATGGAATCTTCTTTTGTCCAGCCGGTGCGGTCTGTAATGACCTTGATACCGTCAAATTGGGCAGAGGTAGAAGGCTTGGTTCCTGTGGTGGGATCTAAGAAGAAACGGAGATTCTGCACAAGGAGATTGGAATCATAGGCAGATCCCACAGTATCCAGCAAGGTTCTGACAGCAATGGTAATATCCTTTGCGCCACCCTGTCCCCAGTTGGGGGAACTGTGATCGGATTGAGCGCAGTACATGAGATAGGCACACAGGAGGATAAACTTTCGATCCATTTTGTCAATACTCTTTGTAGGATCGCTTAGTTCTACCATACAGCTACGCAGATGCTGATACCAGTCTAAAACATTGTAGGGATAGCCAAAGGTAACTTCGTTAAAGGAGCCATCTTTATGGATCAGGGAATTGAGAACGGTGTCCTCTCGGGATACATAGCGGTTTTTCCACTGTGTGGCGGAAGTAAATTCCGGCCAGTAGGCAAAGCCGCAGTAGAAGCCGACCAGTAGCCAGAAGCCCTGATTGGTATAAACCAGATCTCCATGGGCAGAAGGGTCGGCATTGTTAAACAGGCCACCGCCACCATCCATATACACCATTTCGTCATAGAGCCATGCCAAGATCTTTATATTTTCGTCCGGGGTCAGGGCATTTTGTGCTAACAGATGCTTATAGATATAGGGGAATTCCATAAGACGGTTACCGGACTGGATGCCACCGGCATATTTCCAGCTTGCAGTTACGGTAACATCGTTGATAAAATCGATGAGAAGGTCTTTGGCTTTGGTAATATAGGCAGGCTTGTTTCCGGAGAGGCCCTGCTGAATGAGGGAGGTCATTTGGAGGAAACGGGAGTTATAGGCATACCATTGGTTGGAAACGCCTTCCGGCTCCGTCCAATCAAAACCACCGGGAATGCCCTTCCAAGAATAGTGGCCGATGCCGTCATTCTGTACCAGATAGTTCCAAGTCAAATTGTCCTCGGTCCAAGTTTTCCAATAGGAAACGAACTGGTATAGAGGAAGGACGGTTTCGGTATCATTGCCTTCCACACGGGCATGGATCACAAGCTGAGTATATTTTGTACCGGAGGGGATCTGGGCGGTATCGAACTTAATGTAGGCACGGCGACTCTTGGTGCCGTAAGGGACGTAGGTACCGTCAGAGTTCTTGGTGTAGTGGTCTTTGGCGTATAAATAGGTGCTTGTACCATAGCTTGTATCGGGCTTGCCACAATCTACATAGCCGTCGGCGGAGGCAGAGAGGGTGCCGATCAGCTTTTTGGAGGAATCGTAGCACAGAAGCTTGGGACGGACGTTTTCGGAACCATGTTCAGAGGAGCAGATCCGCACCTGACTGTCTGTTTTATCCAACACGGACAAAACATAAGCGGCGGAGGTGTCTTTCGTTAAGGCGAAGGCATATTCGGTAAAGTTGGTTGCATCATAGGTAACCTTTACGGAACTTTGCAGGGCTTCGGAAAAGGTGAAGGTGTCTTCCATAGCGGCTACGGCAACGGATCCGATGGCGGCAGTAGCGTAGCCCGGGTCATAGGAAGTGAACTTGCTCTTGTAGTATTCTAACAAGAGTTCTTTGGCTTCTGTATAATTTCCGGCGGAAACGGCGGTTTTTACACCGCTGAGTCCGGAAGCACTCAGATTCAACTTCCCGAAAAAAGCGGAGTCGGTAGAAAGAGTAGGCTTTCTGGTCTCAGCGGCAAAAACGCTTACGGGGAACAGGGATAGGGTCAGAGACAGAAGCAGGAGCAGGGCAATGATGGAACGCAATTTCATAAAAATACTCCTTTCAAACCTTGACTTCTCCCGCAAGCACACGACGATAGTCGGCTAAGTTCCGCTTGAGAAGTTCCGGGGTATCTAATTCATAAGGGCAACGGCTGCTACACTGACCGCAGGATAGGCAGGTGTCGATCTTTGCCATCTTTTCCTGCCACTGCTCCGTGAGCCAATCCTGAGAAGGGGCTCTGCGGAGCATGAGGGACATACGGGCGGCATTGTTGATCTCGATCCCGGCGGGGCAGGGCATACAGTAGCCACAACCACGGCAGAATTCACCGGTGAGTTCCATGCGTTCTTTGGCAATAAAGCCGCAGATCTCTTCGGTCATGGTGGGGGCTTCCGTAAAGAAAGACAACCAATCTGCCAGTTCAGACTCCTTCTGGATGCCCCAGATGGGAAGTACATTATCAAACTGCGCCATAAAAGCAAAGGCCGCAGGGGCGTTGGTAATGAGACCACCGGCAAGGGCTTTCATGGCAATGAGTCCCATATTGGCTTCCTTGCATTTTTCGATTAGGGCAAGTTCCCGATCCGTGGATAGGTAGCTGATGGGATACTGTAGGGTTTCGTAGAGACCGGAGGCAATGGCTTCTTCCGCAACGCCGATTTTATGGGTGGTGATGCCGATGTGGCGGATCTTTCCTTGTGCCTTGGCTTCTACCATACATTCGTACATACCGGTGCCGTCATTGGGACGGTAGCACTGCCCCACACAGTGGAACTGGTAAATATCAATGCAGTCACGCTTTAAAAGACGGAGAGAGGTTTCTAAGTGTTGCCAAAAGTCCTCCGGATTTTTAGCATGGGTCTTGGTGGCAAGGATAATATCCTTCCAATCTTCCCCGAAGGCCAGACCTAACTTTTCCTCGCTGTCGGAGTAGGCTCTGGCAGTATCGAAGAACCGCATACCACCATCGTAAGCGGCACGAACCAAGGCAACAGCGGCTTCTTTGGAGATTCGCTGCATAGGCAGAGCACCGAAGGCGTTCTGCACGGTAGTAATATTTGTGGATCCTAAAGTAATAGTTTTCATGGATGATCCTCCAATTTTCTAAGTGGGTTTTCATGAATGGAAGCCCGTTTGCTTTCTTCTTTCAGATCACGGATCATACGGGCAATGGATTCGTTGACACTTTCTACCTCTCGGAACAACTCCTGTGCAGACACACGGAGTACACCGGTACGAAGGGCGGAAAGCTGGATCATGGAATCGGAGGTGGCTACCCGAATACGGTAGTTTCTGCCGATTTCTTCCAGTAAGGTTTCGATATAAAGGTCTGCGCTGATTCCTTCTTTGGTATACACGATACGCAGATCGTTGTGCTTGGTTTTCGAGCCAATACCGCCTTTGACACGGTAGCTGTCAAAGACCACCACCATTTCGCAACCCCGATAACCACGGTAGTTGGCCAGAATATCTAAGAGGCGCTCTCTGGCTCCGTCAATGTCTGTTTTTGCTTGCTCTCGCAGACCTTCCCAAGCAAAGACCATGTTATATCCGTCTACGATGAGATATTCCTTTTTAGGTGTGGGGAGAGAGATCTCCTTGGCCTGTACGGGAATGGGAGGACGGTACAGTGCCCGTTTATCGGGGCCGAATTCCCGATCCATGATGGCTTGCAGTTCCTTTTCGTCCAGATCCAAGTGGCCTGTTCGCAGTACGGGGGTGGGATCCTTTTTGGGCTTGAGAACGGATTCCAGATGCATATGTTTGGAGACCTCGTTCCATTTGATGTTGATTCCGGCACCGTGGGAACAGAAAATGGAATCCGGAGGATTTAGGGTATCGGCTTCCGGATCGTAGTCTGCGGCGGCAATGACAGCATCCGCATTATGGCAGGGGGCGTAACCGTCTTGGGTGCAGATCAGTTTGCCCTTGCCACGGGTGTAGGAAACGACTTGGGACATATAATCCTGCATTTCCGATACGGGGGCGGTTCCGGTTAGCACCATGTTTTCGCCATCGTCCTCCGGGGAGGCGAAATCGCCGCCCATAGCACGGATATCGTTAATGGCCCTGCCGATTTGAGCAGCGGGCACAGTAAGACGGAAACGGTAGATGGGTTCCAAAAGAACGCTTTCTGCCTGCATTAAACCTTGCCGCACGGCACGGTAGGTGGCTTGACGGAAGTCACCGCCTTCTGTGTGCTTGAGGTGGGCACGACCCGCTGCAAGGGTCAGTTTCAGATCTGTAATGGGGGAGCCGGTCAGAACACCGATGTGTGTCTTTTCCAATAGGTGGGTTAGGATCAGTCGTTGCCAGTTTCGGTCCAGAGAATCTTCCGGACAGATGGTATCAAAGACCAGACCGCTTCCACGGGGCAAGGGCTCCAAGATCAGATGAACCTCCGCATAGTGCCGCAGGGGCTCAAAATGCCCCACACCCTCTACGGTGGTGGAAATGGTTTCCCGATAAGAAACCCTTCCTTTATCAAAGGAAACATCCAGATCGAACCGATCCCGTATTAGGGTTTGCAGGACTTCCAGCTGGACCTGCCCCATAAGCTGCATACGGATCCGGCGGAGCCGTTCATCCCAAACTACACGGAGAAGGGGTTCTTCTTCCTCTAATTGCTTTAGCTTTTGCAAGGCGATCCTTTCGTCGGTATCGGGGGGCAGGAGCAGAGCGTAGGTCATAACGGGGGTTAAAAGGGGAGCGATACTGTCTACCTCTGCGCCCAAGGCATCTCCGGGGAGCGTTTGACTCAGACCTAAGACGGCACAAACCTGACCGGGGTATACCGTGTCGGCTGTTTGATAGGTTTCACCGGAGTAGAGCCGCAGTTGGGTGAGTTTTTCTTCGATCCCTTTATATTTGATCACACCGCGAACCTTTAGGGTGCCTCCTGTGACCTTGAGATGGGTCATGCGATTGCCCATGGGATCACGGGAGATTTTATAGACTCTTGCGGAGAAGGTGTCGGGATAGGGTCGCGGGATCGTTAGGGTGTTTAGGGCGTTCAGGAAGGGCTCGATGCCTTCTAACTTTAAGGCAGAGCCAAAATAGCAGGGGAAAAGACCTTCCCGTGCAATGACCTTTGCAAGAGCCTCGGTAGATAGGGTGCCGTCTTGTAAATAAGTCTCTAACAGAGACTCGTCACACATGGCAAGGGACTCGGAATCGTTTGGTTCCACGCATTTATCACTGAGGTGCTTCCTTGCATCGGCGAGGAGCCGATCCTTGTCTGCTCCCGGCAGGTCCATTTTGTTAAAGAATATAAGGGTGGGGATGTGATACCGCCT
>JAZSAO010000089.1:0-3602 GCA_045601945.1 Faecousia sp.
GAGTTCTCTGTACACCCCATGGGAAGAATCTCATCTCCCAGGAACTGGAAGCCCTCCATAACGGGAATCTCTCCCTTTAGAAACAAGTTCGGCTGTCCTGTCATCAAGTCGATCTCAAAAGAGTATTGTGCAGGATCTTTATGGTAGAAGGATGTGCCGGCGTCATTCAACTGCAGTTCATACTCATAAAATGTCATAAATGCAACATCCTTATATATGGAAAATTGCATATTCTGTCGCTCAATATTCTCAGGAGGTGTCATATCCCAAATGGTACGGGTTTGACCCGTGATCATATTCCGTTCTATAAACAGAATCGGGCCGCCTTGCTCTCCTTCGTCTGTTACGGCATAGACCAGATCCCCCTTTACGCTGTAAGAGTTGACAGTGTTCCCAAGGAATGCAACGCAGTTGTCTGTGCTATGGGTGCAGTTGGGCTGACTGCAAAGAATAACCTTTCTGCGAAGCTCCGTATCATAATAGGAAATTAGGGACGAATTGGTATCGTAATAGCAATTTTCCATCCTTTGGCCCCAACTCATCTCCAAAGGATATGTAGCATATTGCCGGAATTCTTCCGCCTGCGTTACCGTTACAGCGGTACTTTCCGTAGCAGATTCCGTAGTGGCAGTGACGGTCTCCTGCGTTTTCAAGGTATAGTCCGGCAGATCTCTTTTACAGCCGGTTGTAAGCAAAAGGAATACCAGTAAACCGACATACAGAATCTTTTTCATATTCATCTCTCCTTTCCGCCTCAGAAGGCACCATCGTAGTTCTCGTTATAAAAGTCCTGTTTGGAAATAAACTTCATACCACCATTGTAATAACCGTAAAAATAGTCCTTCGTCTCTTCCTGCAAGGCAAAAATCATTAGATTAACCCCTTCTTGGAATTGTTTCCTTTCTCCGGTTTGCAGATCATACCAAAAGTAGGTATACATCTGACTGCCATCTTCTGTTGTCCCACAAACATTGTAAAAAATCCGACCATCCATCAGGTTTAGGAATCCTATGTTCTCCTGTTCAAAGTAGGACGTCACCTCACCGGTACGCCCATCATAGATGCAGACCCTATCCCCTTCTGTAAAAACCACTTTTTTATCTCGTTTACAAGCAGAATCCTGATGATGGGCTTCTGCTACGTTACCGTAGATCCGCTTTTTCTCTCCTGTTTTACGTTTAACAGAATAATGACTCGATGTATTAAATTGTCGTAAACTCTCTATTAAATAGTCAGAATAGTCGCCCTCGGGATTCTTCTGCAAATACGTTTCTTCAGACATAGGAAGTTCCCCTACATAATCCATATCATTGATCACTAAAAAATCCTCTGTACATAGAGAAACATCAATCGTGTCTCCCGAAAAATAAAAGCCTTCTAAAGACGGTGCCTCTCCAACCAGTAGCAGTTCCCGCTCTCCCGTGAGTAGGTTTATTTCGTAGGAATAATTTTTTACATTCTTTTCGCAATAGGTGGTACCATCCGACTTCCAATCTATCTCGAATTCCCGGAAAGCAAGGAAGACCACATCATCGCAAACGGAGAAGCCTACATCTTCCCGTACCATATTCTCCTCAGGAGTCAGATCCCATAGTGTCCTGCTTTCTCCGGTGATCATATTCCGTTCTACAAACAGGATCCTGCCATCAGATTCCGTATAGTCTACAATAGCATAGACCATATTGCCGGATACCTGATAGTGAGTGCTGTTGTCACCTCCCAAATACGCCGTACATCTCCCGTCATCATGGGTACAGTTGGGCTGAGTACACAGTGTCACTCCTCGCCGTAGTTCCGGATCATAATATCGTATTACACGAGAATTGGAATAGTAATAGGTATTCCCTGCGATATTCCCTTTCGGTTGCTCTACGGGATAGGTCGTATATTCCCGATATTCCTTGATTCGAGTCGTTTCCATTGTAGAAGGCTCTATGCTTGTCTCCGCAGTGATAGGAACCTCCAGGGTATAGTCCGGTGGTTGTTCCCTGCATCCGCAAAGAACGAATAGAGATATTAGCAAAATAGCAGATATAATCCGTTTCATAATCAATCCTCCAAATTCGTCAAATAGGGCATAATAATCTCTCCCGGATCGGCAGTAACAGAATCGTGGGTCTTCATTTCCAGCAAATAGCCCACTCCTTGATATTCCCATGCAGCAAAAGCCTTCGTGGCCTCATATTCGCTCCGGTTATTGGCAAGCAGAACCGTTTCTATTCCCCCATGAGACAAAATCTTTCTTTCCTGCAAATCTTGACTGCCATCTCCGGACAATACCACATGGGATCTGTATTCGGTGGCAAATGATTCCGTTAGCGGAATAAAAATATGCAAGCCACAGTACTCTATCACATCGTCATTGAGTCCTATCTGCCCATCTAACCGGAAGGGCAGATAGATTCGGATCCCATCGGGCGTAACTGTGCCTTTCCGCTCCCATTCCCGAGAAGTTCGCTCCGAATCAACGATGACTAAACTGACAAATGCACTCCCTGTAGCACCATCGATTTCCGGGCTACTGACCAGACCCAACCTCAAAAGACGCTCTATCTGAGCAATGCTCCCAAAGTCGATACGGCTACCGTCTTTTTCTTTCAAATCGATACCCTTAAAATACTTATGATCGTAGCCAAAGATGTTCCACGCCGCTGTCAGATCCTCTGTCCATCGTTGAGGAATGGTGATCTCACGGGCTTCGAGGTCAAAATTTACTGTAGTTACCTTACTGCTTGGGGTAAAAACCCCCACATAATATGCTTCCAAAATGGGAACTCGATGATCACTGCTCAAGACCCACACACTAAAACTGACAGCCATAACCGTCACAGACAGTAAACACAGGAGAGCCGCTGCAACTCCGATTTTCCCAAAGAGAGAGGAAATGGAGCGTTTCGGTGTAACAGGCTTCTTTGCATACAAAATCAAATCATCCTCTATGTCTGTTAGCGCTTGTATAAAATTCAGTTCATCCATAGTGATATCCCTCCTTCTCTAAGTATTTCCGTAATTTTTTTCGCACACGGAACAGGATCCCTGTGATCCGTGATTGGGAACATCCAAAGGCAATTGCCATTTCATCGATGGTTTCATTGTACCAATATCTGCGTAGGAATATTTTCTGCTCCTCCGGCTTTAGGTTCTTTACAAAGCTGTTAAGTATTTCTCCAAGTTGTCGGCTGATTTCTCCCTGTTCCCAAGCAGGATCGGGAAGCATTTCCCGTATTTCGTCCAGTGGCAGAGTGACAGCCTTTCTTTTTTGGGCATTTTGGTGTTTCAAGCGGTCTAAAGCAACATTTCTGCTAACCTTTGCTACATAGGCTTGGAAGCAGTTAGGCTTTCCCGGCGGAATGGATTGCCAGACTCGGAGCCATACATCGTTCAGTGCCTCCTGTGCCTCCTCATGATCCCGAAGGATCCCGTATAAAATGGTATAGCAATAATTCCCATAGCGTTTCTTCATGTACATGAGCGCATCTTCATTCCGCGCTTCCAGCAGAGCAACAATATCCGACACAGGATCCCTCCTTCCTATTTATATAGACGAAATCATTGTAGTCTATATTTTATTTGTTTGCAAGAAAAAGTAAAATCCGCCGTCG
>JAZSAO010000090.1:0-4008 GCA_045601945.1 Faecousia sp.
GGCTACAATGGCAGAAGAAGAATCTCACACGAGAAGTAGAAGTATGGAAACATCATTAAGAATGCGTCTGGATAATGGTATTCCTCTGACACCCAAGCTGCTCGGGTATATGCACGATGCTGATGGTCAGCTTATTCCGAATCCCGAAGAAGCACCCACCGTCAAGCTTGCTTTTTATATGTATCTGTACGGATACTCCACGCAGCAGATTGCGGATGCTTTCAATGCCCTGGGGCGTAAGTCTTACCTTGGTAATATAAATTGGACTTCCACGGGTATTGTTCAGATCCTACGCAATGAGCGCCATTGTGGTGATGTTCTTACTCGTAAGACCTTCACGCCCAATTTCCGCACTCATAAGTCCAAGAAGAATAAAGGACAGAGACCACAGAGCCGATACCGTAATCATCACCCAGGGATTGTTACCCGAGATGACTTCATTGCGGTCCAGCGTATGCTTGATAACGCCAAGTATGGAAACAAGTCCATTCTGCCGGAGATCCGTGTGGTTGAGGATGGTGTTCTGAAAGGTTTCGTTACCATCAATCCTCGCTGGGCAGGTTTCAAAGAAGGCGACTATTACCAGGCTTCCAAGAGTGTCTATTCTTCTCCCGAGGAAGAACCGCATCCCGAAGAGGAGATCCGCTTCGAGGTGGAAGCCGGCGACTTTGACCTGCGTGGCTTTGAGATTGCCCGAGGTGAGTTCTTTGACGATCCGCGCCGTCCTCATGCCATTATTTATCATAAATTCATTAAGTTCAGTACCGCTTGCGTAAGGAAGTTTGGTACGAAAAATTATATTGAAATCCTGATAAATCCCATTAGCAGAAAACTGGCGATCCGTCCCACCACCAAGGAGAACCGAAACAGCGTTATGGCTGCAAAGCCGGAGAAAGGCATCTTGTATCCAAGGATGATTCCCACCTCCGCTTTCAGCGAGACGATGTTCAATCTTCTCGGTTGGAATATTGAAAACAAGTACCGTATTTTAGGTACGCTCTATGAGCAGGATGGCGAGGTCGCATATATCTTTGATACCGTTGACTCCGAGGCTTATTTTAAGCCCAATGTGCTTTCCAAAGAAACTACCGAGGAGGACGGTTCAAGTGTTCAACCGTTGATGCCCTCGGGAAAGCGCATCCGTGCAATTCCTGAATCCTGGACAAGCTCCTTTGGCAAGCAGTTCTATGCACAGGAGAAGTCCGTTATTGAGCTTCAGCGGCAAAGCGAGGCAGATTGGATGCTTCGTTTGGAGGGTCAGCTTTTTGAGACCGGCAACAAACTCCATGTAACAGGGTTTGAGGAACTCAGAAGCTTTATCACCCAAGAATTGCAAGGAGTAGAAATTTAGGAGGTAGACTATGTCTGATATTACTGAGCAACGGTTCGTTATGGGAGGGCACTCTCCCGAGGCGGACTCGGAGCTGCACAAGATTCCGGTACTACATGATGAGGAAGAATTGATCGAGATGAGCGAGGAGTTCAGCTTGGAGGAATTCCAGGTTGTTCGTAGAGAGTTTTTCGCTCATACCCGTGAACCTGCGGTTACCTTCAATAACCGCAAATTCTATGTTAATTCTGCTTGCTTGAGCAAGTTCCCCAATACGAACTATGTCCAAGCCCTGATTAACCCTCAGACCAAGATTTTGGCTCTCCGTCCCTGTGGCGAGGGTGAGCGTGGTTCGTTCCAATGGTGTTCGATCAGTCAAGGGAAACGAAAGCCGAGGCAGACCACCTGCACTCTGTTCTTTCTGAAAATGTTTGACATGATGAATTGGAATCCCGATCACCGCTACAAGATGCTCGGGAATATCATTCGTGCCAATGGTGAATACCTGATTGCTTTTGATTTAACATCCACCGAGGTGTATCAGCGCACCTACGATGAGGAGGGTGCTAAATCAACGGCATCAAGAACACCGGTATATCCGATTGGTTGGCAGAACCAATTCGGTATGACTTTCAATGAACACAAGCAGTCTATGCTTGTGAATATCTTTGAGGGATATGCCATCTATTCAATTAAGGAAAACAAGGCAGTTCGACAAACTTCGACAGCATCCGATGCTGCCGGTCAGCTTGCTCTGCCAGAAGGAGGTACAAATAGTGAGCGAACAGACTCGCCAACAGGTAACCGTATCGGTTGATTTGAAAAAATACCGTATTCGCATCCATCGCAACACTTTATCCATGCTCGGGACACCCAAGTATGTGCAACTTCTCGTCAGTCCTTCTGCGATGATGCTTGCAATTCAAGGTACGGACAAAAGGACAAACTTCACCCACCGTGTGAATTTGGATGCCCTGCATCCTGATAATTCCTACGAGATTTACAGCACCTTGTTTGTCAATAAGCTGTGTTCCTTGGTATCTGATTTGGATACCGGATGTACATATAGGCTCACCGGTGAAATTATAACCGAAGAGAATGCTGCAGTTTTCCCACTCAGTTCTCTCCAAAAAGTCGATAGTTTGGAGGAGCAGTAATGGGGTTGCGAAAATTAAAAACTGACGAAGAGTTCAAGCATCTGATCCGTCCTCTGCTTCGCAAAGAGTATTTGCAGTTGGAGCAGAACCTTTTGTCCGATGGCTGTCGTGATCCCATTGTTGTATGGCACGATGACATTGTAGACGCTCATAATCCCTATGAAATTTGTATGCGCCACGGCATTCCATTCGACACGAAGGATATGGAGTTCGAGTGTCGTGAAGCTGCCATCGCTTGGATTTGTGCCAATCAGCTTGGCAGAAGAAACATCACCGAAGAGACTCGCAAATTTCTCATCGGTATGCAATATGAGAGTGAAAAGGTTGTTACGCGCATTCGTAATAAGATTGGGAAAAATCAGCACACCGTAGATATCTCATCTATGAACGATGAAGAGGCGGACAAGGCTTGCCGTCATTGGACTGCTCAGCGGATCGCCGAGGAGAACAATGTTTCTGCAGCCACCGTTCAGAAGTACGCTATTTTCACCCGAGCCTTGGAGGAGATCGGAAAGAAAGAGCCGAGGTTAGTTCCCAAGATTCTCTCGGGACAGTATAAGATTGCTCATAAGCATGTGATGGAAATGGCGGAACTTACACCCGAAGACCTTCGGAGGATCAATCGCAAGATTGAGCGTAACCCTGCCCAATTTATGCAGTACAAGGCAACACGGCCTCCTGTGCCGGGTAAGTATGAGACTGCTGCCGGTGATACTCCCACGGGGCCGTCTGTGAAGGATATGCCCGAGTTCGATCCTGATGCAGAGATCAGTAGTTTGACCTTAACAATCCCTTCGTGGAAAAGCTCTATTGAACGGGCGAAGAATACCGCAGATCTTGCCATTGTATCTCCCCAGGCAAAGGGCAACTTGGTACAGGCTTTGCATGAGCTGCGAAAGACGATAGCAGATTTGTTATCGGAAATGGAGGACATGTAACAATGGATGATTTCTCGGAATTTGTGCCGAATGTGCATTTTGAAAAAATCCCGATTAAGAACCTGGTTTCGAACCAGGACTACCAACGAAATCTGTCGCAAGCTCGTATTGAGAAAACGGCAGAAAACTTTGACCTGTTCCAAATCAATCCCGTAAAGGTCAGCCGCAGAGACGGAATCAATTATGTTTTTAACGGACAGCATACCATCGAGATTGTTGCCCTGGCTTCCGGTTCTCGAGAGACTCCGGTGTGGTGTATGATCTACGATGACCTCTGTTATGAGCATGAGGCCGATATCTTCGCCAATCAGATGAAGTTTGCCAAGAACCTCGCACCATACGAGATATTCGTGGCAAACCTTGAGGCACAGAACCAGGATCAGCTTATGATCAAGGATTTGGTGGAGTCCTATGGTATGAAGATTTCCTCCAAGAGAGCGCCGGGACACATCTGCGCTGTTTCTACCTTGGAAGCCATCTACACCAAGTACGGCTATCAGATTCTTAACCGTGTCCTTCGCTTGATCATCGGCACTTGGGAGGGCGACTGTAATTCCTTCTCTGCAAACATTATGAACGCAGT
>JAZSAO010000091.1:0-1721 GCA_045601945.1 Faecousia sp.
TATCGAAAAAATGAGACTTTTTTATTTTATATGTCAAATCTGCCATGTTGTGTGGGCGGAAGGGGGAGTGATCGATTCGAGATCTCCAGCAGGAAATAACATAGAGCAAGAAGATCCGCACATCCTCCGGGGGACAGATTCTCACGAATAAACAGATCATCCAGATGCGCCATCTCTTCCGGTGTGGGATAGGGATTCTTCTTTAAAAATGCATCCAGTTCCTCCCGGAGGGAAGCATATCTTTCCGAACTGCTACGGGATATAAGGCAGGTGTCCGGTTCCTCTATGAGCATGGCAAGGAGGGCGGCGCAGCCTGCTCTGTGGAAGTCATGCCCCAGAAGGAGTCCTTTCTTTAATACCGGAAGCCCGGTATGCAGTACCGCCGGAAAGCCAGGGATCGCCTGTCCCTTGGCACCGGAGATGCCGTGGGCGCAGTATAGTCTTTCTCCTGCCGTAAGTGCCGATCCTTCGGTGAGACAGGAAAGTTCTTGATTCAGGGTGTCTGCACAAAGAAGGGCGACCTCTTTGCATACGGTTTCCGGAGAGACGGAGGGACCCAGCTTTCCGGCAGCGGCGCAGAGAAGCCCCAGACTGAATATAGCACCCTTGTGGGTGTTCACGCCACAGGTGGCGCGGAGCATCTTAGACTCTCCTTGGCGTCCGAGAAAACGGAGATCATCAAATAATTCCTCACGGGGTTTTTCTCGTCCTTCTCGTCCTATTTTGGCACATTGGGCAAAATAGGGGGCAAGGGCGGCGACAGAGGATCCGAAACGGAACAGATCCATATCCTTGTGGCTGCCGTTGTTGCGGCAATCTACCAATCCCGGTTTTGGGGTGGTGAAAAGCTCCCATAGGAGACTTTGCACAGCCCATGAACCGATATCCTCTTCATAGGATTCATCCAGCCCCAGCTGCAAGAGGTGCTCAACCTTTGCGACCAGATCCTCAACAGTGTGAGTTCCGCGACGGCGTCAGACACGAGCATCCTCGCCGCATAGGAGACAGGGGCGGGGGTGGGATCGGCTCAGTTTTTCACCCTTGGGGGTCAGTACGTCGAAGTCAAAGAGTCTGCCCATTGGGAAGCTGTCTTCCAAACGGGTACAAATGTCCTTCACACCATAGGGATCGTCCCGGAGAACATAATACCCCTGACAGCCTGTAGGAAGGTCTACCCTGTCTTCTTGATGCAAAAAGGAGGGGAACTGCCCACGTAAAAGTCGAACACCGAGAAGAAATGCTTTTGTGATCAGTGTGCTGTTCTTTACAGGACCGGGGATGTTCATAGTAAAGGAAATTAAGGTGGCATGGTATGTTTCCAGCAACGCTTTCTGTCGAGCGGCTCGCTCCTCCCGCGCTAAGAGAAGATCTTGCAGTTCCATCTTATTCCCAACCGGGGCGCTGGGATTTCAGCGTCAGTTCCTTTAGGATCCGTTCGGAATGCTCCCCTACACAGCCTACGAGATAGTAGAGTTTATGGAAACGGTCGTATACATAATGATGAAGGAGGCGGAACCCCTTGACCTGTGCGGTGTTGCTGACATGGATACGGGGGCCTGTGCAGGGATGACAGGTGCCACCGATGGAAACGTGATTGTCATCTACATAGGCAATGGGAAGGGCGGCACGGATCATTTCATTGACCTTTTCCTCCAACTCGGGGATGGAAAGATTCGGACGATGATCAAAGTACATAGAGAAGCCGTGCTTAAAGTCTGCGT
>JAZSAO010000092.1:0-2316 GCA_045601945.1 Faecousia sp.
TCTTTCTTTTCTTCGTTTTCAGCCAAAAGGCAGACCACACCGAAAATCATACCCTGTTCGGCGCCCAGTTCGCCCATTTTCCAGATCAGGCCTTTTTCCAGTTCAGATAACATGCAATACCTCCGGGAATATTTAAAAAAACGGAGCAAGCAATACAATGCCTGCTCCGCATGGCGCAGCGGGAGGGATTCGAACCCTCGTGGGATTGCTCCCAAACTGATTTCGAGTCAGCCCCGTTATGACCACTTCGATAACTCTCCGTGTATTTTCTAAACTGTAGTTTTCTCGTTCAAAAACGATTTGGAGAGAACTACAGGAGAGAACAGAAAAAATTATTCGATTTTAATGTTTTGAAACCCCGATGAATCAAGGGTTTTGTGCGGACGAAACTGCCAAAGCTACGGAGAATTTCGAGTCAGCCCCGTTATGTTCTGTTGCGGTGCCCAAAATTTGTTGCTCGCACAAGGCTCGCCAAATTTTGACCGCTGCCACTCCTTATTGCTCGCTGTATCCGCCACAGGCGGCGCTCGCAAACGTCCCCACTTCGATAACTCTCCGTGTATCTTACATCATTTTATGCGCCAAGTTATTCTAACACAGGAAAGGGGAAAGGTCAAGAGAGAAAACAGAATTATGGGATAATTCAAGAAGGAAATTTGAAATATTTACGGTCTCCCGATTTCGGAAGAAAAACGAGAGGCCGTTGGGAAATTTGCTCTGATATTCCTAACTTTGGAGCAATTTACGCAAACGCATGATCATAACTGCTACTTGTGCTCTGGTTGCGGTAGCTTGGGGCGCAAGCTGATTTTTGCCTGTACCTTGGATCAAGCCGATTTCCAGCGCCCAGTTTATGGAGGGAAGGGCATAGCCGGAAATGGAGTCGACATCCATATAGTTATGGGCGAGGTTCTCAGCTTCGGTAGATTTTCCCAAATATACCATATAGCGAGAGAAAATTGTTACCAGTTGCTCTCGGGTGATGGGGGCATTGGGGACAAAACGATCTGAGGTAACACCGTTTACGATATGGGCATCCGATGCCCATGCAACGGCATCTTCGTAATAAGCACCCTTAGGAATATCGGTGAAGCTATGGCTACCGGTATGGGGAGAGCCTTCTAACCGATACAGTAGGGTTACTGCCATAGCACGGGTGGTGGATGTGGTAGGGGAGAACAGATCTTCCTTTATGCCATTCATCAAACCGTGGGTATAGGCATACTGCACACCCCGGTTGAACCAAGTGTCAGGGGAAACATCTGTAAACGGATGGGGGACTTCTTCCTGCCGGTACAGTGTAAAGTGATCCAGCAATTCCATGGTATCTGTGCGATAGGTATGGATAGAGAACGTGTTTTCAGAAACGTAAACACGGGACAGTTCTCCTGCATCGTACTGGTGGTGCTGTGCAGAGTAGGGGAAAAATGCTTCCTTGGGATCATAGGTTTTGGAGCCGGAGGAGGAATTGGCGGTAATATACAGCACGCCTTCCGGATTGGTAGCAGAGTGGATTGAGGCCTGATCGTAATCATCCATATGGGACAGGGGCGTAAGGCCGTCCATGAGATAGCTACGGCAATACACATGGTCGTGACCGCTAAATACAACATCGATGTCTAATTCTTGGAATAGGGGGACCAGTTCTTCCCGTCGGGACAGAATGCTGTCGTCATAGGCGTGATTGGCTACGGTATAAAGGGAATGGTGGAGAGCAACTACTTTCCAGAGTGCGTTGGGGTGTTTCGCGATGACGGACTCCATAAAAGCGCGATGCTCTTCGGTATCTTTGTTGTTGCTGTTTATTAAGAAAAACAATACACCGTTAAAAGTAAAGTAGCAATCGCCTCCGGCAGTGGTCACACCGTATTCCGTAGACTCATTGGGGCGGAAAAAGTGCTGGGAAAAGATCTCGGATTTAGATTCATGGTTGCCAATGACGTTTGCCATGGGGAGGCTTGTTAGGGCATCATGGTGGAGCAGATCATCAAAATGATCTTCGTTATTCTTCTCGTCCACATGATCTCCGGCGGAAAGAAGGAATGCAGTGTCGGAAAAAACTTCGTGATGTGTGATCCGCTCCAAAGCCAATGCCCAGCCGGCGCGATCTTTGGCGGTGTCCTTGCTTTCTCCCAGCTGGGGATCTCCTGCGAGGACAAAGGAAAACGCGCCCGGATCCGGCGTAGAGAAATAGTACAGGGGAGACTCCACATCTTCGTTGATCAGTTGATAGGCAAAATCAACTCCCGGCAGTAGGTTGTTCATGGTGACTCTGTGAATATAGTAGTCGTTATGGGAGGATTTGGTAACAGTGGA
>JAZSAO010000093.1:0-4332 GCA_045601945.1 Faecousia sp.
CTCCTCAAGAAATCGACGAGCTCATGGACATCATGCGTGGCTTTAAGGCAGAGGGTAAGAGTATCCTTTTCATTACCCATAAGCTGGCTGAGATCAAGGCTGTTGCCGACCGTTGTTCTGTCCTCCGTAAGGGTAAGTACATGGGTACTGTTGATGTTAAAGATACCAGCGTAGAAGAAATGTCCCGCCTCATGGTTGGTCGTGATGTTCAGCTGGTTGCCACCAAGAAGGATTCCAAACCCGGCGATGTAGTTCTTGAGGTAGAAGGTATTACCGTAGCCTCCAGAGTACATAAGAACAACGCAGTTAAAGACGTTAACTTTAATGTCCGTCAGGGCGAAATCGTTTGCCTTGCAGGTATCGAAGGCAATGGTCAGACCGAGTTCGTTTATGCACTCTCCGGTCTGGTCAAACCTGTTAGCGGCAAGATCACCATGCTTGGTCAGGATATTACCAAGACCAAGATTCGTGATCGTAGCAAGATGGGTATGAGCCATATTCCCGAAGACCGCCATAAGCATGGTCTGGTTCTGGATTATACTCTGGAACAGAACATGGTTCTCCAGCGTTATTGGGATAAGCAATTCCAGTCCTGCGGCTTCATTAAGGATGGCGCTGTCCGTGATTACGCTGAAAAGCTGATTTCTCAGTACGACGTTAGAAGCGGTCAGGGCCCTGTTACCTCTGCTCGTTCTATGTCCGGTGGTAACCAGCAGAAGGCAATTGTCGCTCGTGAGATTGATAAGGATCCTGAACTCCTTGTCGCAGTTCAGCCCACTCGTGGTCTGGACGTTGGCGCTATCGAATATATCCATGGACAGCTCATTGCTCAGCGTGATGCCGGTAAGGCAGTCCTTCTGGTTTCTCTTGAGTTGGATGAGGTTATGAATCTTTCCGACCGTATCCTTGTTATGTACGAGGGTGAGATCGTTGGTGAGTTCGATCCCAAGACTACTGATGTGCAGACGCTTGGTCTTTACATGGCCGGCGCAAAGCGCATGTAAGATAGGAGGAACGACAAATGAATAAAAGAAAGTCCTCTTCTTTGGCGAACGTAAAGAACGGTGTTGCCTCTTTAACATCCTCTCTGATCTGTATTCTGATCGGCTTGGTAGTTGGACTTGTGCTCCTGGTGGTTCTTGCATGGATCACTCTGGTACAAAAGGGTGAAACCGTTACCTTCAACGGACTGATGAACTCCGTTTTAAACACCGGCTTGACTCCTATGCTTTCCGGTGGCTTCTACTCCAAGGCTAACATCATGGGTGCCGGTGTTCGTACCGAGCTGCTCAAGACTGCTCCCCTGATCCTTACCGGTTTGTCCGTTGCTTTCGCATTTAAGACCGGTCTGTTCAACATCGGTGCTGCGGGTCAGTTTACTGTAGGCGCATTTGGTGCACTGCTTTGCTCCATTATGTTCCAGTGGCCATGGTGGGCTTGCCTCATCGTTTCTGCACTGTTCGGTGCTCTGTGGGGCGCAATTCCCGGCATCTTCAAGGCATATCTGAATGTTAACGAGGTTATTACCTCCATTATGTTCAACTGGATCGGCCTGTATGGTGTCAACACCATCATGTACAACAAGGGCGCAAGCCCCATGTTCAATCAGTTGACTGCTAAGACCTATGCACTGTCTCAGAAGAGCCCCGGGTCTCTGATCCCCACCTTCAATATTAAGGTCAATGGTGCTGAATATTTCAACAAGATGAGAGAACCCTCCATTGCGATCTTTATCGCAATCGCAGTAGCAATCATCATTTGGGTCATCCTCAAGAAGACTACCTTCGGTTATGAGCTGAAGGCTTGCGGTCACAACAAGGATGCTGCAAAGTATGCAGGCATCAACGAGAAGAAAAACATCATCATGGCCATGGTCATTGCAGGTGCTCTGGCAGGTCTGGGTGCAGGTCTGTACTATCTGACCGGTACCAAGGAGTGGGAGCCCATGCAGTCTACAGCACTGCCCGCAGACGGTTTCAACGGCATCTCCGTTGCACTGCTGGCATCTTCCAACCCCATTGGCACCATCTTCTCTGCTTTGTTTATTTCTCACATTACTTTGGGCGGCACCTTTATGGAAGCCAAGCTCTTCCCCCAGGAAGTTGCAGACATCGTTTCCGGTGTTGTTATCTACCTGTGTGCATTCAGCATCATCTTCCGCGGTGCTGTTATGAAGCTGCTCAACAAGAATAGCAAAGAAAACGCAAACGCAGATGCTCCTGCAAAGAAAATTGGTTCTGACGGTGGAAAGGAGGAAGCATAATGCTGTTATTGATTAAGTATACCCTGCTTTACTCCGCAGTTTTGACACTGGTTGCTCTGGGCGGCATGTTCTCCGAGCGTTCCGGTATCATCAACATCGCTCTGGAAGGCATCATGACCATTGGCGGCCTTATGGGTATCGTTCTGATCAATGTTATGAACAACGCCGGTGCTCCTGTTGTCGTCGGTGTTATCGTTGCCATTATCGGTGCTGCTATTGCAGGTCTGATCTATTCTACATTGCTGGCTTTCTCTGCTATCAATCTGAAAGCAGACCAGACCATCGGTGGCACTGCACTGAACCTGCTGGCTACTGCTATCGCTATGGTTGTAGCAAAGCGTATTAACGGCAATGACTCTCCCAAGCTCTCTTACAATGTTAACACCAATGAAGTTCTCAATAACTGGGACTTCACCTTCAAGATCGGTAATCTGGAACTGAACTGGTTCCTGCTGATTTGCATCGCAGCTATTGCTCTGGCATGGTTCATCCTGTATCGTACTCGCTTTGGAATGCGTCTGATGGCTTGTGGTGAGCATCCTCAGGCTGCAGACTCTGTTGGTATCAATGTTTACAAGATGCGCTGGGCCGGCGTTATGATCTCCGGTGTTCTGGGCGGTCTGGGCGGAATGGCCTATATCGTTCCCGCTGTTGGCGACTGGAACTTCGAAATGGGCGTTGCCGGTATGGGCTTCTTGGCTCTGGCTGTTATGATCTTCGGTCAGTGGAAGCCTGTGAACATTGCTGCAGCAGCTGTATTCTTCGGATTCTTCCGCGCAATGGCTAACATTTTCGATAGCTTCGCATTCCTCAAGGCTTTGGACCTGCAGAAGGAAGTCTACAACATGATGCCCTTCATCGCATCCATGATTGTTCTTGCTCTGACTTCTAAGAACTCCAGAGCACCTAAGGCTGAGGGTATTCCCTACGATAAGGGCCAGAGATAATTGATTATATCGCACTTGTCCTATCCTCGCTCGCGAGGATAGGACAAGATTATTAAGAGAGAAATTTGACATGGAGGATATTCTATGCCCAATATTATTGTCATCGGTATTGCAGGCGGAAGCGGTAGCGGTAAGACTACACTGATGAAGAATCTTCTGGCCAAGTTCCAAGAAGACGTTACAGTTTTAAGCCATGATAATTACTATCGTCCCTTCGATGAGATGACCATGGAAGAAAAGAAGCAGGTCAACTACGATCATCCTGATGCATTTGAAACAGAAATGCTGATCGAGCACCTGCGTATGCTCAAGGAGGGGAAAACCATTCAGTGCCCCATCTATGATCATGCTACATATTCCCGTGCCGTAGAGACTACTACGGTTCATCCCAGTAAGGTGATCCTTGTAGAGGGTATCTTGATTTTCGAGAATAAAGAACTGTGTTCTCAGATGGATATTAAGATCTTCGTTGATACGGATGCCGATGTTCGTTTGATTCGACGCATTAAGCGAGATGTTGCCAAGCGTGGCAGAAGCTTAGAATCTGTTCTGAATCAGTACCTTGCTACAGTCAAGCCTATGCATGAGCAATTTGTTGAACCCAGCAAGAAGAATGCCGATTTGGTTGTATTGGAAGGCGGCAAGAATCTGGTTGCACTCGAAATGATCATCGATCGTATCCAGCGTCATATCGACCACAAAGAATAAATCGAAAGAATCAGGAGTTGTCTCATCTGAGACAACTCCTTTTGATTGTTATGCTCGTATGGATCCGAGTGTTATAAATTCTCGTTTGTCGAACTGATTTACAAGTTCAAAAAGGTCTTGTAGGGGCGAACCATAAACAGTCCGATAAACTGTGATTTAACCTTCCAATTCCCGTTTATGGAGTTGTTTACCAAGTTGGTAACGACTCTTGCCTCTCCAATGGGAGAGGTGCCCCGAATGGGGCGGAGAGGGCAGTAGGGATTTCTAATTTTGTACCGATTTCGTAGTAGGCAGGGAAGTGGGGTTACGGCATGGTATCCACGATCGAGAATAGGAAAAAGGAAGCGGTCTTGCACTCGCTCATACTTTGCTCCCTGCGGGGCGGTACTTTCTTGTGTTGACAAGAAAGTACCC
>JAZSAO010000094.1:0-17293 GCA_045601945.1 Faecousia sp.
ATAGGAATTGAAGAAGGTCTCGCCTGCCATAAAGGAATCGATATGGAAGAATGGACTGTGCTGGAGGCTATGACGGGAGTATAATACTGTTTCTTGATAAAATGGTTAGAAAACCATTTTATCGCAGGATAAATATCCTGCACCGCCTTAGGCGGAAGAAACAGTATTACAGGTTATTTCTTGGCGGCAATGCCGCCATGCCGCTTATTAGCGGCATAATAAAACGGTCAATCTGTTTTATTAGAAATAAGTATAAAAGCCCTAAAAGCCCTTGGATTCCCAACCAAAACCGGGATCCAAGGGCTTCACTGCTATTTACCAGCTATTCTTATCTATTTGTCACTATTGTCCCCTATTTATCGCCCTCTGGTCGGTGGCCCCGTCGGCACGCCGACCAACCGTATAAGTGATTTGAGGAACATTTTAGTCCCTATTCGCCTTTTCTAATTGTTTCTAAAATTTGATTGCTCTCCCCTTTTCATTTTCGCTGAGATATGATAGAATAAACATAATATATCCTCATTAGATGGAGGGATAAATAATGACAGATATTCAGCAAAAAGCCGCCGCCAAGCAGTTTGTGAAGGACTGGACTGGCCATGGTGACGAGAAACAAGAAACCCAGCGATTCTGGATTTCTCTGCTCCAAAATGTTTTTGGGGTAGAGCAGGCAACCGATGCCATTGAATTTGAAGTACGTGTAAAACTGGATCATACCAGTTTCATTGATGGCTATATCAAAGATACCCATGTTTTGATTGAGCAGAAAGGTGCAAACATTGACTTAACCAAGGGGTACAAGCAATCTGACGGTTCTATGCTAACTCCGTTCCAGCAAGCCCGCCGTTATGCCGGTTATTTGCCCCATAACATGAATCCTCGTTGGATTGTTGTTTGCAATTTTAAGGAGTTCCATATCCACGATATGAACCGCCCCAACGATACCCCGGAAATCATCAAGCTGGAGGATTTAGGAAAGGAATATCCACGCCTGCAGTTCTTGGTAGATAAGGGCAATGAAAGAATCCAGAAGGAAATGGAAATCTCCTTGCAGGCCGGACTCCTTGTGGGGAAGCTTTATGACGCACTGCTGAAACAGTATAACAGCCCGGCAACTGAAGCCGAGCTCAAGAGTCTAAATATGCTCTGCGTTCGCTTGGTGTTCTGTCTATATGCGGAAGATGCAGGAATTTTTGGTAGCCACACCATGTTCCACGACTACTTGAAAGGCTTCCAGCCAAAAAATGTCCGAAAAGCATTGATAGATCTGTTTAAGGTTTTGGATACCAAGACAGCCGACAGAGACCCCTACATGGATGAAGATTTAGCGGCTTTCCCCTATGTCAACGGCGGTCTGTTTGCCGATGAAGAAATCATTATTCCCCGCTTTACCGAGGAAATTATTGACTTGCTGTTGACCAATGCCAGCGAGGATTTTAATTGGAGCAGCATTTCTCCCACCATTTTCGGTGCAGTATTTGAAAGCACCCTGAATCCCGAAACCCGTCGCAGCGGTGGTATGCACTATACCAGCATCGAGAACATCCACAAGGTCATTGATCCCCTGTTCTTTAATTCGTTGGCTGCCGAACTGGACGAGATTTCCGCTATCTCCGTAAAGAAAACAAGGGACTTGAAGCTGGCAGACTACCAAAAGAAACTGGCATCCCTGACCTTTTTGGACCCTGCCTGTGGTTCTGGCAACTTTCTGACGGAAACCTACCTATCCTTGCGCCGACTGGAAAACAAGGCTCTGATGCTCCGTTTTGGCGACCAGATTATTATGGGCGATAGCAACGTCAACCCCATTGAGGTATCTATCGGTCAGTTTTACGGCATTGAAATCAATGATTTTGCCGTTACCGTTGCCAAAACCGCCCTGTGGATTGCAGAATCTCAAATGATGAAGGAAACCGAAGAAATCGTCCATATGCACTTGGACTTCCTGCCTCTGACCAGCTACGCCAATATCGTCGAGAGGAATGCCCTGCGCCTTGATTGGGAAACGGTTGTCCCCAAGGATAAGCTGAATTATATTATGGGCAATCCTCCCTTTGTTGGTGCCAGATTGATGGAACAGCCTCAGAAAGATGATGTCAATCGTATTTTTAGTGGCTGGAAAAATGCTGGAAACCTCGACTATGTGTGTTGTTGGTACAAGAAAGCTACTGATTTTATGATGGGTACTAATATCCGTTCAGCTCTCGTTGCTACCAATTCCATTACACAAGGAGAGGCTGTGGCTAACCTTTGGAAACCACTATTTGAACAGGGCGTACACATTGATTTTGCCTATCGAACTTTCCGATGGGACAGCGAAGCAAAAATTAAAGCCCACGTGCATTGTGTTGTTATCGGCTTTAGTACCGCGCCAAACACCGCAGAGAAGAAACTGTTCGATGATGAGCGTTGCACAAGGGTAGCTAATATCAATGCATATTTGCTCAACTCCCCCAATGTCTTTATTGAGAATAATTCCAAACCTATTTGCAAAGTTCCACAAATCGCTATGGGCAATCAGCCAATAGATGGTGGATTCTATCTATTCACCTATGACGAAATGGTAGATTTCATAAAGAAAGAACCTGGTTCTGAAAAATGGTTCATGCCGTGGTATGGCTCCTATGAATTTATCAATCGCTCCCCTCGCTACTGCCTGTGGCTAGGCAACTGTCCTCCCAATGAGCTTCGCAAAATGCCTGAATGTCTAAAACGTATTGAAGCAGTCAAAGAATTTAGACAGTCCAGTAAAAGAGCATCAACTCTTAAACTGGCAGCTACACCAACTCGTTTCCAAACTGAAAATATGCCCAAGGGTGACTACATTGTTATTCCTGAGGTATCCTCTCAGCGAAGAAAGTATGTGCCTATGGGATATATGAATGATTCTGTGTTATGTAGTAACAAAGTCCGATTGATGCCCGACGCATCTCTATACCACTTTGGCATTTTAGAATCTAATGTTCATATGGCTTGGATGCGTGCGGTTTGCGGTAGATTGAAGAGCGATTATGATTATTCTATCAAAATTGTATACAACAATTTTCCATGGCCTACCCCCACAGAGGAACAAAGGGCCAAGATTGAGCAGACAGCACTGGCAATTTTGGATGCCAGAGCATTATACCCCGATTGCAGCCTTGCAGACCTTTATGACGAGGTTACTATGCCTCCTGAGCTCCGCAAAGCCCACCAGCAAAACGACAAGGCGGTTATGCAAGCATACGGCTTCTGGGGCAAACTGAACACTGAAACCGAATGTGTCGCTGAGCTTATGAAAATGTATCAGGAGTTAACCAAATGAAAGACATGAAAATCACTTTTACAGACACCTCTCGTAACTTTGCCTGTTGGATGAACGAAAAAAGCAGTAATATTTTGCGGGAACTCTGTTGTGCACTACAGGATATTCCCAGCAACAAAGAGAGCGATAGTTTCCGGCGCGCCGTAGATGATGCATTAAAGATATATGCATTGTGTCATGGCAACCTCAATGGGATTTATTGTGATCTTGTATATGCTTTGTTGATGCAGTACAATATATCCGGCTATTACTTTCTTTGCGATTTGTTAGACGGAACAAAAAAAAGCTCTATCATGCAGGATATTCTTCAAAATAAAAGTGAAATGCACATTCTGGAGCTTATCGAGCAGAACAAAAAAGAAAATCGTACTGCAATTGCTGAGCAGCTTCCCCAAATTACTACTCCCAATAACTGGACAAGACAGATTGCTAATGACATTGAGTTTGTCCATAATGGTGAGCAGTCTTGGGACTGGTTTTATGCTAAACATGGTAATGATAGAAATTCTTTCATGCTGCATCTATCGGGCGGTCTTATCCAGCAGGTCTATGAGTACTTCCAGTCAGAAGAATACCAAAATGCAGATATATAAATATTGTTGCGCCATGAGCAATAAATGAAAAATGTTGACCACTGCTCCGGCACTACATATTCCAAAAACGAGATTGCTCATCTCACCAAGATCGTATTCATACAGATCCGGGAAAGATACCCTCACAGTTCATTGCATTTTCCCTTGGAATATGGTATAATACAAGTAGTTGATCAAAGGAGTGGTACGATATGAGCGTTACAGAACAGCGAGCACTGCAAAACGCAGCGGCTTCCTCTGCTATGGAGGGTTTGCCATTGGAGCAGGAGCACATTGAAATCATCCAAAGTATTCTGGACGGGGAAATGTCTTTACAGGAGTACTTGCTTTCCTTGCAGAAGCAATATGAGGAGGCTTGATCCTATGGCATATTCTGTGTCCTCGACCGATGCAAACTGCTATCCGGGCACAACCGTCTTGGTCAACAAGCTTGGGTTGCAGAAGCAAGAAGCTCTTGACGAGGCAGAACGGATTGCGGTTACACTGCGCTCTGTAGAGTTGGAACGAGCAGAAACCTCTGCACCTTTTACTTTTGAATATTATTGCAAACTTCATGAGCATCTTTTTTCCGATATCTATGAGTGGGCAGGAACACTGCGAACCATTGATCTCGCCAAGAAAGGAACAACCTTCTATCCCGCTGAGAGTTTAACAGAATTAGGGAATGCTCTGTTTTCCCGTCTACAGGAGAATAACGAATATCGTAACCTTCCTAAAGACGAATACGCTCGCGGAATTGCAGAATTTTACCATGATCTCAACATGCTCCACCCATTCAGAGAAGGGAATGGAAGAACCCAAAGATTGTTCTTCACCCTCTTGGTGCGCAGAGCCGGATATCAGATTGACTTTTCTCAATGTGACAAGGATGTGTTGATGATGGCTACCATCTACGCAGCACAGGGAATATTGGACTACCTGATCGACTTCTGGAAAACAGCTTTGCACTGAATTTTGTCCGGTCCACCGTCGGCGGATGGTCGGCGAGAGGTAGCTCCAATACCCGGAACTCCAAGGAAGTCCTCGATGAGTTGGTTTACATAACACGCCTTCAAGTCCCGCCTCGCCCACCAACAGAAAATTCTGTCGAGAAATCGACGGGATTTTTTGTTATTCATTATTCAATATTCATCCTTCATCACCTATTATTCCGCTAATTGGCGTAATATTATTCCGAATTGGTTGATATTGTTCCGAAAGAGTGGTATAATAACTATGACAGGAGGGATATCCCATGTTTATGACTGTAAAACAAACTGCCGAAAAGTGGGGCATTTCGGATAGACGGATCCGCATTCTATGTTCCGAAGGCAAGATCCCCGGTGCTTATCAAGAGGGACGGGGCTGGAAAATACCCACAAATGCCACAAAGCCGGCAGATGGACGATACAAATCCAAAGAAAGCATTCTTGCGAGAATCGACCGGAAAAAGATAGAATTGGATGGCAGAAGACCGTTAACAGAAGGAGAAGTTGCACGGCTCAACGAAGAATTTACTGTTGAGTACACCTACAATTCCAACGCAATTGAGGGCAACACGCTGACATTGCGAGAAACGGATTTGGTACTTCGTGGCCTTACCATTGATCAGAAGCCACTGAAAGATCACATGGAAGCGGTCGGTCACAAGGAAGCTTTTGACTATGTGTGCGAATTGGTCAAATCCAAGGAGCCTCTTAGCGAAAGAATCATTAAGCAGATCCATTACCTTGTGCTTGCTGACAAGAAAGATGACAGAGGCGTGTATCGAAGAGTGCCTGTGCGAATCATGGGCGCTCATCACGAACCCGCACAGCCGTATCTGATTGCGCCAAAGATGGAGCAGCTTTTGATTGACTATGCTCAAAGCGATGAACATATCGTGACGAAGCTGGCTCGTTTTCATATCGAGTTCGAGGGGATCCATCCGTTCATTGACGGCAACGGCAGAACGGGAAGATTGCTCATAAACTTAGAACTTATGAAGGCAGGTTTTCCCCCAATCGACATCAAATTTACAGACAGGATCGCGTATTACAATGCCTTCGACGAATACCATGTTAAGCATAATCTTTCTGCAATGGAAACTCTGTTCGCCGGCTATATCGAGTCCGGATTGGACAAATATTTAACAATACTGTAGGAGTAAAAATGCATATCGCCAAAAGCCCTTGGATCCCCAACCAAATCCGGGATCCAAGGGCTTCTTTGCTATTTATCAGCTATGGTTGTCTATGAGATCAATCCTGCAAATACCGTGCCAAAATTGTTGCGATCTGTGCTCTGGTGGCAGTATTCAGAGGGGACAGCTTGCCACCGCCGGTGCCGTTGATGAGGCCGTTATCGATAGCCCAGTTCATAGGCTTGAGGGCATAGGCGCTGATATCCCGACTATCTGCAAAGGGAGGCAGCGTATCTGCCGCATTGGGGCTACCCTCATATCGGTATAGGATGGTTGCGATCTGCTCTCGGGTAATATTGCCGTCAGGATTGAAGCGATCCGGCTTCACACCATTAACCACACCCATATTCGCTGCCCAAATCACCGCATCGGTATACCACTTCTGAGGCACATCCTTAAAGGGATTGTCCATTCCCTTGACAGAGGGCGAACCTGCGGCACGGTAGAGGATCGTCACCAGCATAGCGCGAGTCACATTGCCCTCGGGATTGAACCTCCCGTTTCCAACGCCGTTCATAAGTCCCCTATCTACCATATATGCTACGGAATTCTCATACCAACTCCCTGACTGTACGTCATTGAAGACAGGAGTCTCCGGCTTCACAGGCTCCGTGGGTTCTGTCGGTTCGGAAGGCTCCGTAGGTATCGTGGGATCTGTAGGCTCCTCGGTAACGTGATCCGTATAGTCGGGGACACGCTTCTCATCGGAGACAATGATCTGCAAAATGGCAGATCCCATCATAGCCTGATCTTCTTCACGAGTCATGACATACAAAAATTCGCCGTAGCCCTCCTGCAAGCAGGTCACAGTGCCCTCTGCTGTTGCCACAGCGATCTCCGGGGTGCGATTTTCTACCGTAATGGTGCAACCCTCACGGGTTCCCTCTGCCCAAGGCAGATCCAAGAACAGACCGCTATAGCCCACAGGCAGGGTAAACAGGCCATCGGTAATGCGGTAGGCACCCTCGGCGGCTCGAACCTTGAGGCACTGGTTGCTGTACATCATGTAATCATTGCCGTCGAACTCCATAATGGAACCGTCGATGAGCATACCGTTGGCATGGGCATAGGTAAGACCCATATCCTGACCCTTGCGATAGTCTCCGTAAGACAGCCAACCACTCGTGTAAACCTGTCCACGTTCCATAAGGGTCTTGTCCGTGACTCCGTCCAGATAATACCAGCCGTCAACGCTTCCGCCCTCCTCACACTGGTTGGACAGGAAGGCAACGGCAATATTGTTGACGAAGTTTGTCAGCAAACCAACCCCCTGGGGGAAGCCATCGCTGTACAGATAGAAGTTTTCCCCGGTATAATATGCCACAGACTTGTCATATGCCACAGGAGGAAGCGTTTCCTCATTATAGGCAGGGGTCACAAATTCCACCGTATCGAAATAGATCCAGCGAGCCATATAGTCCCGATCCGTGGTGCTCTCAGCCAGCCACAGAGGATCGTACAGTTCCCACTGACCGTTCAGAAGCACGAAGACCCATGCATGTCCCTCCATGTTAAACAGATCCACCGTATTGGTCTCCATGTCTCCTCGCCAGCCGTCCCCCAGAACCGCCGGGATCCCCAGAGACCGTAGGAGGGTTTGAATCAAGAAGGCATAACTCAAGCAGTTGCCCTCCCGGCGGTAGAAGGTGTCGGAAGCGTAGGCAGAAGTCTCTACATCATAGAAAATATTCCGTGCTACCCAGGAAGAAACAGCATCTGCCTTCTCCTTAGGGGTAGTGCAATCCTTAGTAATGACATGGGCCAAGGTCAACAGAATCTGCCGATCCTCTTCGGTGCCGTAGTGGATCTCCAGTGCAGACTCCGGATGGGCTTCAACATAGAAGTCATCCAGATAACGGAAGGTATCCTCTACTCGTTGCGGAGTGATCTCAATCAGCTTCCCTGTAAAATTGGGACGAGCCATCCCCTTTGTTTCCACCACTCTGCGGGTATAACAGCAGCGGTCGATACTCTCGGGAATTTCTTCCTTTGCATACGTATTGGGCAGGAGGCTCAGGAGCAGAACCATAGATAAAATCAGTGCAAGGCTTCGTTTGAACATAAACAATCTCTCCTTTCATTCATCAGGCATCCCTTTGCAGTTTGTAAGGAGGACAACGTGGCTGCATAAGGTAACTGTAAACGCACCTTCGCCCCAAACAACTCCTCCGCAAATTAGGATAATAATATGATAGCAAACATTAGACTCTTTGTCAAACCCTTCCATAAAAGAAAACTCGCAAAGGTGTAAGGAAACATTTTCTGCCTAAAACTTCTTACATTTTCTGTCTAAAATTTCTTGTAACCTCTTTTATTTTCGGAGAAAATATGCTATCATAATGGGGAATATCCCCATTTCCGCCGGAGAATACAATGTCGGCTTGTTTGCAAATCCTACCGGGAAAGCCACCGATTGATTGTGGCTCCCACAGATCGTCACGCCCACCGAAAATACCGTTGCCTCCGATCTTTTCTCATTTTAGGCAAGGGCTACATTCACGAAAATACCACAGCAGAGCAAAGGATGGATCTGAAGCATGATTTATTTGGACAACGCGGCAACAACGCTCTATAAGCCCGACTGTGTGAGCAGCGCTGTTCTAAAGGCTATGCAGACCGCCGGCAATGGAGCCAGAGGTGCCCACGGAGCCGCGCTCGGTGCGGCAGGCACGGTTTACGAAGCCAGAAGGAAGCTTGCCCTTTTCTTCGGCTGTCCACGGGCGGATCATGTTGTTTTCACCCCCAACGGAACTGCCGCTTTGAATATAGCTATCTACGGACTTCTCACTCCGGGAGATCATGTCATTACAACGGATTTGGAACACAATTCCGTTCTTCGCCCCCTGTACGATCTGGAAGAACGAGGTGTTATTCCGAACTTTGTTCCTTCTGACCGAATGGGGCGTGTATCCTATGAGGATTTCGAAACCCTGATTCGTCCCAACACGAAAGCTATCATCTGTACCCACGCTTCTAATCTTACCGGCAATCTGTTGGACATCCCCAAAATCAGCGAAATTGCCCATCGTCACGGTGCCTATTTGATCGTAGATGCTTCCCAAACTGCAGGTAGCATCCCTATAGATATGGAGGCCATGGGTATCGATGTCCTCTGTTTCACAGGACACAAGGGGCTCATGGGACCACAGGGAACCGGAGGGCTGTGCATTCGTCCCGGCGTAGAACTGCGCCCCCTACTGCGTGGTGGCAGTGGTGTTCAGTCCCACAACCGCCAACAGCCTGCAAACTATCCCACACGGTTAGAGGCAGGTACTCTGAACACCCACGGTCTGGCCGGTCTCAGCGCGGCTGTAGACTACCTGAACCGGGAAGGTCTCGATTCTCTGTATCTTCGTGAGCAGGAGTTGATGCTGCAGTTCTATGAAGGTGTTCGCTCTATAGCCGGCGTGACTGTCTATGGGGACTTTACTGCGGAGCAGCGGGCAGCTATCGTCTCGCTGAATATTCGAGACTACGACTCTTCTATGGTGGCAGATGCCCTTTACACCGATTATGGCATTGCTGTTCGTGCCGGAGCCCATTGCGCACCGCGGATGCATCAAGCCCTGGGGACAACACAGCAAGGGGCTGTCCGTTTCAGTTTTTCTCCCTTTAACACAAAAGAAGACATTCAGGCCGCCATTCAGGCTGTCTATGAAATATCAGTATAATTTTTGTCTTTCCTATAGGCAAATAATAATCCCTACGGGAAACACCTAATATTTGGAGGCAATTATGGAAATCATCAAGGTCGATGCAATGGGCTTAGCCTGCCCACTGCCGGTGGTAAAAACCATCGAAGCACTCAAAACTCTAACCGCCCCTGCAACCATAGAGACCCACGTAGATAACGCTGTCGCTGTACAGAATGTTATGCGATTGGCAGAAGGAAAAGGATTGCCTGTCCATACAGAAAAGATTTCTGATGATCACTATGTTATCACCATAAATGCAGATCCGGCTTCCCACGGCAAGACCCCGGACGCACCTCTTTCCTGCATCCCCGATAAGAGGGGGCACACCGTTATTGCCGTGACCTCCGATGCTATGGGACATGGCAGTGACGAACTGGGCAAACAGCTGATGAAGGGCTTCCTCTATGCCGTTTCTCAGCAAGAGGAATTGCCGAAGGCCATCCTCTTCTACAACGGTGGCGCAAAGCTGACCACAGAAGGCTCCCTATCTCTGGAAGACATCCGAAACTTGGAAGCCCAGGGCGTGGAGATCCTGACCTGCGGCACATGCCTGAACTACTATGGTCTGAGCGACAAGCTGATGGTGGGGAGCGTAACCAATATGTACAGCATCGTAGAAACCCTTGCCGGTGCCTACAAGGTCATTAAGCCCTGATGCTTAAGAAACAGCTTCGATTCGTTGCAACCTTCCATACCACAGTGGCTGCTATGGAAATGGAACGCTACTGTCTTGAACATGCCATTCCCGGTCGTTTGATCCCCACACCGCGGCAGATCACCTCTGACTGCGGTTTGGCATGGAGTGCGCCCCCGGAGGCAGAGGACACCATCCTCCGGGCCGCCCGTTGCGGCAATATTGGGTTCGCAGATACGTTCCGGTTGGTCATTTAATCCCATATTCCGCTTTCCCTCCGTCATGATGTCAGCACCTTCCAAAACAAGGCTCTCCTTTCTCGTACAGATTCCGGCAGAGCAGCTAACCAAAACTCTATATCGTTTTTTGCGCCCCGTCCTTGGAATTCCAATTTTGTCGGAATCCCAAGGACGATCTTTTAAAGAAAAAGTCCTTGAATAAAGAAAAAAAGTATGGTAAAATGATAGAAATGTAAAATTTAAGCAATCTGCAAGGAGGTCCACTATGAAAGTAAGAAAACTGCTGTCCTTGTTACTGGTTCTCGGCATTCTGCTGTCCATGTTCCCCATGGCAGTCAGTGCCCAAGAGGGAAGCGAGGATAAACGCCCCACCCGGTCCCGTTTAAGCTACACACACTATACGGATGAACAGCTCATGGACATGCTCCATCTGAGCAAAACCAAATTCAACACCCTGAAACAGAGCCTGCGGGATGCTATTATGAACAACACATCCTGTAAGGTATCCACCCTAAAGATTCCCTACGACGAGGATGCCAAGACCGCTATTCGGGGGCTTATCTACTATCATCCCGAATACTTCTTTGTCGCCTCTATTTCTTACACCACCGTGAAGGTGGACGGAAAAAAGGTAATCTCCCGTATTTCCTTTAAGTACGAAGAGAGCTACGAGGTCGGTATCCGTAAGTATAGAGAACTGGAAGCTGCTGCCGAAGAGATCCTTTGCCCCATTCGTGGCGCCAACCTGAGCCAGCTGGAGCAGGCTCTCCTGGTTCATGATTTCCTGGCCGTCAACAGCGAGTATGACCGTAAAGCCGCTTCCGGCGAGGATCGTTATACTGCCTACGGCTCCATCGTCAATCGGATGTCTGTCTGCCAAGGCTATACGGAAGGCTACGCCTACCTCTTAGGAAAACTGGGGATCCCTGTAAACCTGTGCAAATCCGATGACCTGAACCACGCATGGAACATCGTAGAACTGGACGGCAAAGCCTATAACGTAGACGTCACATGGGACGATCCCACCATCGACCACGCAGGCTACACCCGTCACGTAAACTTCCTCCGTTCCACCGATGGCATGATCGAAGAAGGCCACGAAGCAGAGGATTTCACAGCCATTACCACGGATACGGAATATGACGATGCTTTCTGGCAGAAATCCACTTCTAAATTCTGTCTCCTGGGGGACACCATTTACTATCTATCCGGTGGAAAGCTCTATTCCTGGAAGGACGGCAAGTCCACCCAGCTGTACAAGCTAACCTCCAGCTGGCGCCCCTATGTCAACCGTTTTGACTATCTGGCTTGCGACGGAGAGAATCTGTTCTTCTCCTCCCCCGAGGCTATTTACCGTTTCGATCCCGAAACCAGAAAGGCCGCTGTTTTCTATAAGCCGGATCTGTCGGGTCACAAGGACTTTAAGATCTACGGCTTCACCATCCGTGAAAACAAGTTCTATCTGGATGTATTCAGCAGCCCCAACTTTGACGAAAACGTTCGCGCAAACTATCAGATCGTCCACACCTACCGGAAGGACGTAGCAAGCACCCACCGTTTTGACGAAGGGAAGGTTCTGGAAAAGGCCACCTGTACCGAAGACGGCGAAAGCCTCTATACCTGCTTAGGCTGCGGTTTCACAAAGACCGACACCGTAAAGGCTACCGGACATACCGTCGTTACCCAGAAGGCTGTCCCTGCCACCTGTACTGTCAGCGGTCTGACCGCCGGGGAATCCTGCTCCATCTGCCGGACCGTCCTCACAGCCCAAGAGGAAATCCCCGCCGCAGGTCACAACTACGTGAACAACATCTGCAAGGTCTGCGGAGACCAGCCCAGCACTACCCCCAATGCCAACTCCTTCCGTGCCGGAGACAGTGGCAAGTTCGTTCTGGCTGCAAAGATCGGCACCACCTATTATGCCATTTCCAACACCCTGCCGGAAAAGGCCTCCAAGCCCAACGGTGTAGAAATCCCCGTCAGCGGTGGAACCGTCAAGAGCTCCAATGCAGGTAGCTACGCCCTGACCCTGACATGGTCCGAAGAAGGCTACACCATCGAAAACAATGGCGTTTATCTGAAATATACCTCTTCTACCAATGTAGGCACTTCCGACAAGCCCTATTATTGGAACATCACCGAGGGCGTAAACGGTTCTTGGCGTCTGAGCCCCTCTACCGCTTCTACCCGTGCCCTTCTGTTCCGTGGAAAGACCTATAATCTCTTCGGTGCCTACACCGCTTCCAACGGCAAGGCTGACAGCACAGAGTATTATGATCTGGAGATCCTGCCTGTAGGCAGTGGTTCTTCCTGCAAGCACAGCCGCACAGTAGAAGAAGTCGACGCTCCCACCTGTACCGCAAAGGGCAGTACCACCGTAAAGTGCAAGAGTTGCGGTGAGATCCTGTCCGTCACTACCGCAGCCGCTACCGGTCACAAGAAGGTAACCGACAAGGCAGTTTCCGCCACCTGCACCCAGTCCGGTCTGACCCGCGGATACCATTGTTCCACCTGTAGCAAGACCATCACTGTCCAGACCGTTGTCCCCGCTACGGGACACAGCTTTGCTGAGGGCAAGTGCACCGTCTGTGGCACCGCCCAGATCCTCACCGATCCCTTTAAGTCCGGCGCAAGCGGAACCTATGTTCTGGCCGCCAAGGTAGGCAACACCTATTACGCCATGCCCAACAGCTTCCCCGGCTCTGCCGCTAAGCTTCGCGGTGGCGAATTGACCGTAACCAACGGTGTTGTCCGCGCCGAGGATGCAGAGGATTATGCCGTAACACTGAAATACAGTTCCGGAAAATACACCATTTCCTCTGAAAACAGCTACTTAAAATACGCTTCTTCCACCAATTTGATCGGCAACGATTCTGCTTATAAATGGTCTATCACCAAGGGAGTCAACGGCTCTTGGCGAATCATCTCCGGCACTTCCACCCGTGGTCTGGTCTTCCGTGGAGGCAAGTATATGCAGTTTGCCGCATATCTGTTTAGCAACGTAGAAGCCGGTGACGCTGAGTATTTCGATTTAGAGATCCTTCCCGTTGAAGCATCTGCCCAAAGCTGTACGCATGGCGCCACAACCGTTGCAAAGCGTTCTCCCAACTGCCATCAGGAAGGCTCCGAGACCATTACTTGTTTAGAATGCGGTGAAGTCGTCAGTACATCCACAACACCTGCGTTGGGTCATGATTTCAGCACCGTAGACCATCGCGGCCCTGCCGCCGCCCCCACCTGTACGAAGGACGGCTATCAGAGCTATTGCTGTAGCCGCTGTGCGGAAACCACCGCAACGGTTATTGCCTCCACCGGTCACACTGCCGTAGAGGATCCTGCCCTTGCTCCCACCTGCACCGCTTACGGTCTCACAGCAGGAAGCCACTGCGCAGATTGTCTGGAGGTTCTGGAACCTCAGCAGACCCTTCCCATGCTCGTCCACTCCTATGTTAACGGCCAGTGCACCCTTTGCGGTGAGACAGATAACACCGTTACCCCCTTCGAGCAGGGACAGAGCGGACAGTTCGTCCTTGCCGCTAAGGTAAGCGGCATCTACTACGCTCTGAGCAGTACCTTCCCCACCTCTGCCGGAAAGATCTCCGGAACTGCTGTGACTGCCAAAAACGGCAGTATCACAACCGCTGATGCGGAGGGCTATGTTCTGACTCTCACCGCCGCCGGTGATACTTATACCCTGCAAGCGAACGACCGTTACCTTAAGCACGGCTCTGCTACCAATATTGTCTCCTCCGCAGATGCCTACAACTGGACCCTTGTTCCCGGTGTAAACGGCACATGGAGACTGCTTACCGAGGACGGCAGTCGCGTTCTTGCCTTCCGAGGAGCTGAGTACAATGTATTCGGAACCTACGCCCTGTCTAACGTAACCGAGGGCTCTCAGGAATATTTCGATCTGGAGATCCTGTCTGTAGGCGTGGCCGCTGCCTGTCTCCACGAGAACCGCGAGACCACCATGATTCCTGCGACCTGTACAGAAGATGGTTCTATTACCGAACTATGTGCCGATTGCGAAAAGGTCGTCTTATCCGAAGTTCTCCCGGCTACCGGTCATACTGCCGTAATGGATGAAGAAGTTCCTGCCTCCTGTGCTTCCTCCGGTCTGACAGAAGGCTCCCACTGCAGTGTTTGTAACGAAATTCTCATCCCTCAAGAAGTCATCCCTTCCCTACTGCACTATTACGAAAACGGCATTTGTTCCGCTTGTGGAGCAGAAGAATCTACTGCCACCCTCTTCCAATACGGTATGAGCGGTGAGTTCGTCCTCGCCGCAAAAGTCGGCACAGACTACTACGCCATTCCGGACACTTTCCCCACCGCCGCCGGACGGCTCAATGCCATTCCCATTCAGGCAAAGAACGGTGCCGTTCTGACAAACGATGCTCTGGGTATTACCGTAAATCTGATTTATAAAGATAACAGCTACGCTATCGAAAGCAACGGCCTTTACTTGACTCACAGTTCTTCCACCTCCCTCATAGGTCGCACCGAAGCATCCTTCTGGACACTTACTGAAGGAGAAAACGGCACTTGGCGTTTGATTCCCCGGGACAATACTCGCGCTCTCAGCTTCCGTAGCGGTGAGTATCTCACCTTCGGTTGCTATGCGATTTCCAACCTAACTGCAGAATCTCAAGAATTCTTCGATCTGGAGATTTTGGGAATCGGGCTTCCCGGTCAGTGCCTCCACGAGGTTACTACCCAGACCGTCGTAGAAGCTACTTGCACAGAAGAAGGTAGTCTCATCACACTCTGTCAGGATTGTGGCGAAATTTTGATCACCGAGCTCATTGCACCCAAGGGCCACACCGAGGATGTTCTGCCCATGCAGGCGCCTACCTGCACAGCTACCGGTCTGACAGAGGGTAGATATTGCACCGTCTGTGAGGCTGTAGTAGAAACTCAGAAAGTGATCCCCATGGTAGACCACAACTATGAAAACGGAAGCTGTAGCTTCTGTGGAGCCTCTGAGCCTACCGTGCAACCCTTCCGGATCGGGGAAAGCGGTTCCTACATTCTTGCCGCCAAGGTGGGCGATACCTACTACACCTTCTCCAGCCAATTCCCCCAGGCACCGGGTAAATTGGATGCTGTTGAGATTGCAGTCATCGACGGTGTTGTTTCTGCCAATGTAGCCCGGGATCACGCTGTAACCCTAACCTATACCGACGGTGTATACACGATCGAAAACGCCGGCACCTATCTGGCCCATGCCGCCACATCCACCAGCACCACACAGCTTGCAGGTGTAGCCGAACCCTATGCTTGGGTTATTACCGAAGGCACAAACGGTTCTTGGAGAATCACTGCGCAGGCTGCTTCTAATCGGGGACTCATCTACCGTGACGGAAACTACCACGTATTTGGCAGCTATGCCACCAGCAATGTCAAGCCGGGAAGCACAGAATACTTCGATCTGGAAATCCTTCCTCTGGCAAGTGCTTCCGCTCCCCAGTTGGACGAAACCCTCACTCTCAATCACACTCTGAACCTTGCCAGCGACATTTCCATCAATTTTGCGGTACATCATACCTTGGTTTCTAAATACGACAGCTTCTATTTGGAGTGTATCATCCCCCATTACGACGGAAATACGCAGACCGGAACCACCACCGTGGAAATTTCTCCCGTTCTCACAGGCAACTACTACTATTTCACTCTGAAAGGTCTTACTGCTATACAAATGGGCGATACCGTCCATGCAGTTCTCCACTTAACAAAGGATGGCAAGGATTATATTTCCGCCGTAGATACCTATAGCATTTCCACCTATGCCTATTCTCAGTTGGACAAGACCAACAGTTCCGAAAAACTGAAGGCTCTCTGTGCCGAACTTCTTCGTTACGGTGCCGCCGCCCAGACCTTTAAGGGTTATCGCACAGATGCCCTTGTGGATGCCGCCATGACCGCTACTCACAGAAGTTTCCTCCAAGACCTGGATTCCGTCACCTTTGGCAATACCAACATGATTATGGAAGATCTGGATGCTCCTTCCGTCACATGGATGGGTAAGTCTCTGGATTTGGATTCCCGTGTAACCCTAAAATTCATCATTGATATTACCGAGTATCAGGGAAATCCGGAAGCTCTCACCCTTCGTCTGACCTATATGGATTATGAAGGCAATACACAAACCGTTACCCTTGCAAATCCTACGCTCTACACCGAAGGTCGCCCTTGGTATGCCTTCCTCTTTGACGGTCTCCTTGCCGCCGAACTTCGTTGTGTAGTAGACGCCGCAGTATATGACGGAGACCTTAGGGTTTCTCAAACCCTGCGTTACAGTGCAGATACCTACGGCAACGGCAAAAACGGTTCGCTTTTAACCCTGTGCAAAGCCCTCTTCGCTTACTCCGATACGGCAAAGAACTTCTTCGGATAAGCAAGAACTAAAAACAGCAGATTGTACCGCAAGGTATAATCTGCTGTTTTTATCATAATGTCTGCTGAACAAGTCGCTCTTGCGACTTGTTCCCCACAGCCATGCTGTGGGGAACTATAAAAACGGCTTTAGGTTATGGAACTGTTCATCAAGTTGGTATAGGCCCTTGCCTCTCCAATGGGAGAGGTGCCGCGACTGCGGCGGAGAGGGCAGTAGGGATTCCCGTTTTTGTACAGATTTCGTAGTAAGCAGAGAAGTGGGGTTACG
>JAZSAO010000095.1:0-2774 GCA_045601945.1 Faecousia sp.
AACTTACCTCATAAGTTTTTTTAGAGGGTAGTTGTTATGGAAAAGAAGGCTTTTGTAACCAAAAATCAGATCGAAGAGATCGCAAGAACTTACCACACACCTTTTTATATCTACGATGAGAAGGGCATCCGCGAGAACTGCCAGCGTGTCAAAGAGGCTTTTGCTTGGAACAAGGGCTTCAACGAGTATTTTGCCGTAAAGGCAACACCGAATCCTTATATCCTGGACATTATCAATGACTACGGATTCGGATTCGACTGCTCTTCGGAAGCTGAGCTCATCCTTGCTGACGCTGTCGGCGGTCCTATAATGTTCTCGTCAAATGACACTCCTGCAAGAGAATATGCTCTCTGTGCCAATCTCGGAGGAATAATCAACCTTGACGATATTACGCACATTCCGTTCATTGAGCAGATCCTCGGACCTGAGTTCCCTGAAGTAATGAGCTGCAGATATAATCCCGGCGGAGTATTCAAGCTCAGCAACGGCATTATGGATAACCCCGGCGATTCCAAGTACGGAATGACCAAAGATCAGCTTATCGATGCGTATACCCAGCTTAAAGCTCACGGCGTAAAGAAATTCGGAATTCACGCTTTCCTTGCGAGCAACACGGTAACAAATGAATACTATCCTACGCTTGCGGGACAGCTTTTCGAGCTCGTAGTAGAGATCGCAGAGAAGGTCGGCATCGAATTTGCATTCGTCAATCTTTCAGGCGGTGTAGGTATCGGCTACAGACCTGAGGATTCAGCAAACGATATCATGGAGATCGGTGAGGGCGTTAGAAAGCAGTTCGAGCGTATTCTCGTTCCCGCCGGAATGGGTGACATCGCTATCTATACCGAGATGGGAAGATTCATGCTCGCACCTTACGGAATGCTTATTACAAAAGCTATTCACGAGAAGCATATCTACAAGGAATATATCGGTGTTGATGCCTGCGCGGCAAATCTCATGAGACCGGCGATGTATGGCGCTTACCATCATATTACAGTACTTGGCAAAGAGAATGAGCCCTGTGACCATAAGTACGATATAACGGGTTCACTCTGCGAGAATAACGATAAGTTCGCAATAGACAGAATGCTCCCGAAGATCGACATGGGCGATTTCCTTGCGATCCACGATGCAGGCGCACACGGATTTGCAATGGGTTATAACTACAACGGAAGGCTCTGGTCAGCCGAACTGCTCCTTAAAGAGGACGGTTCCGTTAAGGAGATCAGAAGAGCAGAGACGCTTAACGATTACTTCGCGACTTTCGATAATACCGAATACGCTTCAAAGCTCATCAGCACCTGATACGCTGATTCTCGGCAAAACGCTTAATTATCAAGGCTCTGACGGATTTTGTGTCCGTTGGAGTCTTGTTTGTAGTTGTGCAATATGCACAAAAACAGACAACCAGTATTATGCAATCTGTTTAACAAATCCATTGTTTGAAACGGGGAGTAAGTGTAAGATTAGGCTGTCCAAGGGGAAAGCCCTGGGGATAAGAAAATAGATAAATATACCATACAAGGAGGTATTACAAATGAAAGCATTTTACTTAGACAACATTGATGTCGCAACACTTATGAAGGCACTTGACGAGTGCAAAGGAAACGTAATCCTTCTTACGGATGAAGGTGACCGCTTCAACCTTAAGAGCAAGCTCAGCCAGATCACAGGCATCATGAAGCTCATCGAAGGCGGAATCGTATGCAACGCAAAGATTTCCTGCTCTGATCCTGACGATGAGGCAATGCTCTTCAGACTTAACCTTTTCGGAAAAGTCGAGGACGAGACCAAGGCTTAATCCAAGGTCTTAACCTTTAATTAAACGCACACAATAAAAAGCTGTCCCGATTAGCCGGGACAGTTTTGTTTGTGTGTTTTTTGCTGAGGTGGTGTGGTGGCGCGGTGTGTGCAATCAGTAAAGCCGCGAAAACATCCCAAAATGCGTTTAATTTAAATTCGGGGTACTTTTAGAGTCACGAAAACATCCCAAAATGCGATTATTTTAAATTCGGGGTACTTTTAGAGCCGCGAAAACATCCCAAAATGCGATTATTTTAAATTTGGGGTGATTTTAGAGCCCTGAAAACATCCCCAAATGCGATTATTTTAAATTTGGGGTATTTTTAGAGCCCTGAAAACATCCCAAAATGCGGATATTTTAAATTGGGGGTGTTTTTCCAATCGAAAATGTATCCCAAAAACCAAGATTTAAATCATTTGGGATGTTTGGCCACGCCCCACATATAAATCAACAAAAAGCCGTGCAGGTTCATCTGCACGGTTTTGCATTTTCTGATAAATTACCGGTTACTGATCAGGAAGTTTATTCCCTCTCGCTCATCGGATGGTATTCGACTCTGGGCTGAACGCTCTTATAAGCAGGACGTATGATCTTGCCCTTGCCGTTGAGCTCTTCGATTCTGTGGGCTGACCAGCCTGAGATCCTTGCGATGGCGAAGAGGGGAGTGTAAAGCTCCATGGGGATACCGAGCATCGAATAAACGAAGCCGCTGTAGAAGTCGATGTTAGCCGAAACGCCCTTGTAGATCTTACGCTCGGCAGCAATAAGCTCAGCAGACAGCTTCTCAACTCTCTCATAGAACTCGAATTCCTTTGTACGGCCCTTCTCAGCAGAGAGATCTTTGACATAGCGCTTGAAGATCTGGGCTCTGGGATCTGAGATAGAATAGATAGCGTGTCCCATACCGTAGATAACTCCGGAACGGTCAAATGCATCCTTGTGGAGGATCCTCTCAAGATATGCGAGGATC
>JAZSAO010000096.1:0-3683 GCA_045601945.1 Faecousia sp.
TAAGACCGCTTGGCCTCCGATTTTTTTTTACCGACCTGCTGCCTGCAGCGCAAGGTTCGGGTAGTTGGTGATGATGGCCTCAACGCCGGCATTGAGAAGGGCGCGCATCACCTGCGGATCGTTTGCCGTCCAGGGATGCACGGCAACGCCCGCCTTGCGGCAGAGTATAAGCAGACCCTGACCACTGCATCCTCTGTTACCTCCGCACTCGCTCCCGGTGTTACCGAGCGAGAAGTCGTTGCGTATGACAAAAATGGCGACCGTATCGTCTATTATGTTGTCAACGCTGACATCGCAACAAACCCTGATGTCCTTGTTAAGGCTAACTACCACGATAATGACAATACCGGCGTTTGGGGCAAAGCTACTGTTGTAGAGCAGGCAAATGCCGCTAAGGAGAAGCGTGGCTATAATGTCGTTGCTTCTACCAATGCAGCCTACTACAACGTTTCCACCGGCCAGCCCACCGGCGGCTTCGTCATGGAAGGCGTTAACATCAATGGCGATGCTATGGGCAACCAGTATGAGTTCTTCGCAATCATGAAGGACGGTACTGCTATGATCGGCAAGAAGAATACCTTTAGTCAGTATTCTGCAAACATTCAGGAGGCTGTTGCTGGTCACCTGTTGCTGATCTGGGACGGCAAGATCTGTGACGGCTTGAATGCTGTAAACAAGTATCCCCGTTCTACTGTTGGTATTAAGGCTGATGGCAATGTCGTCTTGATGCTGGCTGACGGCAACCAGAAGCCCTATTCTGTAGGTCTGACCTTTGCAGAGCAGGCAGAACTGATGTACAGCTTGGGTTGCGTCTATGCTATCGAACTTGATGGTGGTGGATCTGCTACCTATGCTGCAAAGCTGGAAGGCACTGATGAAGTTGTTGTTCGCAACAGCTGCTGCGACGGCACTGTCCGTTCCGTCTCCAACTCGTTGATGGTCATCTCCACTGCAGTTGCAGACGGCACCTTTGACCATGTCAACCTGTCTACCGAGTATGCATATTATACTGCAAACTCTACCGTTGCTATTAATGCTGTTGGTGCTGACCTTGCAGGCGGCCCTGCAGAGATTCCCGAACTGACTTGGGCTCTGTCTGATGATAGCTTTGGCACTGTAGCAAACGGCGTATTTGTATCTACCGGCAAGATCGGTACTGTTACCGTAAATGCCCTGTTCGAGGGTAAAGTGGTTGGCTCTCTGGATGTTACTATGGTACATCCTGATGAGATTGCTTTCTCCGCCGGGGAGAAGACCGTTCCTTACGGCAAGACCTCTGACTTCACCGTTAGTGCTATGTACAACGGCGCTGTTACCTATGTTCAGCCCGATGCCTTCGACTTTACTGTTGAGGCAGGCACCATGGACGGCTTCATTTACACCGCTCCCGGTGAAGAATCCGGCATTAAAAATGCCACCATTACTGCAAAGTATAAGTATGCAGAGCTTCCTGAGATCCAGGTTCTCGTTACCTATGGCAAGGGCTCTGAGATCCTTGTGGACTTTGAAGATGGGGATATTTCCGAGTGGGTTGAATACTACGGCATGGTAGATGCTGCCCAGCGCGGAGATTATACCAACGGCTATACCGTCATCTATGAGGAGGCCGGAGCTACCTCCGGCAACCTTGTCGAGCGCGGTATTCATGAAGAGGTATTCCTGGCCTCCCGTGATAACGGTGATCCCGTCTACAGCGGTGACTATGCTCTGGGTTATACCCTTGACTATACCCAGTCCGTTGCTCATGCCAACTGGCAGTATGCTTATCTGTATTACCTAGGCGACATTATGACCTACCGTGATATCGAGAAGGGCATTAACGGCACCCGTCTTGGTATGTGGATGTACATTCCTGAGGAGGCTGTAGGCCTCTGTGCAAGATTGGCCTATACCTATAAGGATGCCGCAGGCAAGCTTAACACCGCTTACCTGTATTTCACCTATCAGTATGTAGAGAAGGGCTTCTCCAAGCTGACATCCGAAAAGATTCCTGAGGCAGGCTGGGCCTATGTTTACTGCGATCTGGATGCAATTTCCACTTCCTATGTTACTTCTTCCTATTACAAGACCGAGGACGGCGTTCTGACCCGTGATGCAGCTTCCAACTATGCTCCTGCATTTATTCAGTTCATCGTATCCTCCTCTGCTTCCGGCGCTGAAAAGTGCACGGTCTACATTGACGACATCACTCTGGACTACTCCGATGTAGTAGATGACCGTGATGCTCCTCTGGTTAAGAATCCCGTTGCTTTGGACGATCTGAATACCTATGCTATGGGATCTACCTTAAACTTTAACAATGTTAGCTTTACTGCGGATGTTTCTGAGGATACCTCCCATGGGACTAATTACACCGGTCTGGATGCAACTACTGCACAGATTTACATTGATGGACATAAGGTTCCTACTACCTTTAGCGCAGGCAAGATTGCTACTGCCGGTGCTGTTCTTCCTGACGGTGTACACGACGTAACCTTCGAAATTGCTGACAAGCAGGGCAACTACACCAAGCTCACCAAGCAGATCACGATTGCTGCTGAAACGGAGTATCCTGTAATTACCGTTACCGGAGCCGCTCCTGCAGTTAAGCCTGATGGCAAGCTTTATACCGGTTCTCAGTACAACATCATGATCCAGACCGATAAGGTAGAGGCCATTGATCAGATCACCACCAAGATCTGGCTGAACTCCGCCTCCAAGTGGGCTCTGGAGCACATGACCGTTCTCCCCGGCTTCGAGGTAAGCTATGAGCTCAATGAGCTCGCTTGCACCGCAGAGATCACCATTAGCCGTGTAGAGGATATGGACATCTCCGGTCAGGCTACCTTGGTCACTATTCCTGTCTATGCTTGGGCATGGGACGGAAGTGCAGGCTGGGATGCCACCTATCAGTGGAATACTAAGGGCTGTGCACCTCAGACTACGGTAAGCTATAAGGTCAAGTATGGTGAAGTTACCTATACTGAGGATTATGTTGTAGAGGACAGCAAGTATATTGCCGGCTTTGGCAACATTCGTCAGAATGTTAAGACTGAACTGGATACCAGTATCGCAAATCTGAAAAAAACTATTGGCATTTGGCACAGCCATACTGCTCAAGCAGTTCTGGATGAGGCACCTACTTGCGAGACCAAGGGATTTGAGAATCGTACCGCTTGCTCTGTGTGTATGTCTATTGTGGACTGGGGCACGGAGATCCCTGCTACCGGTCACACCTATACCGCTGTTGATGGCGTTATGAAGTGTGCTTGCGGCGAGCTCCTGAACGGAGAGTACGAAGGCAAGGTCTATGTTGACGGCGTTGCAATTAACGGCTGGAATGGCGATAGCTACTATGCAGATGGCGTTATGTACAAGGGCGTTCAGTTGGTCGACGGTTTCTACTACGACTTCGGCGAGAACGGCATTTGCGAAGGCCAGATCAAGTATTCCGGCCTCATTGATATCGACGGTGTAAACCACTATGCTGTTGCCGGTTCTCTGAAGTCCGGCTGGCATACCATCGATGGAATCTGGTATTACTTCGATGCTAACTTTGCTGCAGTTGACGGCAAGGTCAAGGCAAATTCCTGCGGTATTGCAGGCTACTATTTCGACTATGAATTTGATAACGGCAAGCTGTTTAGCGGTGTTTGGAACTACAACCCTGTCAAGGGCTACCGTTACTACTATGGTCCTAACTT
>JAZSAO010000097.1:0-2141 GCA_045601945.1 Faecousia sp.
ATTTTATTGCAGGATGAATATCCTGCACCGCCTAAGGCGGCAAGAACAGTATTACAGGTTATTTCTTGGCGGCTTTGCCGCCATGCCGCTTACCAGCGGCATAATAAAACGGTTAATCCGTTTTATTAGAAATAAGTATAAATTCACGGAAGCAGAGGACAGGCTTGTGATTAAGCCTGTTCTCTGCTTCTGTCTTTTACCGTTTTGATGACCGCATCCAAAAGCTGTGTTTTTTGGCTCTGCGGACATTTAAGAGCCTTGATTTGCTGCATGACGGAAGATGCGTGTACATCGGATACCCGTTTTGCCAATTCTTCTTGGCCCTCCGGTGTTTTGGGGTAGTACATGATAAAATTCATGGGTGCTGAGCTTCGAATAACGATCACCTCCTTAGGGAATTGCCGTGAAATAAAAACCCAAAATGTCGAACATTATCGAAAATATGTTTGTAAATTGTTTATACATTCTGTTGTGAAAGCTGTATAATAGAATCATCTTAGGTTTTCTTATCCATATTATAGAGGAAACCGCTCATAAGTGCATTGAACGAGAATTGAGTCAGAATTGAGTAATTGGGAGATATGAATTCTCAATGAAGTACCGTTGTAGAATTCTATTCACAACTCGGAGTCGGTATGATAACCGAACCGCAATGGAAATTGTCGAACAAAAGCCTGATACCCTATGTGAGCTAATCATCAGATTCTTTCCAAAAGGGGAGAAGCGGAAAGAACTACTCCATAAAATCATCACTCTACTTCACAGACATACCTTTGCCGTCGAACTGTCCGCACGGCTACTTTCCAAGGGAATTCTTTCTCCCAAGGGACTACTTGCCAAGTTAGAAAAGGAAAAGGCTGCTATAGATGCCTCCGATATCATAGGAACGGCAAAGGACGGACATAGCAAACGGGCAACCTACTACGACCACATCCACAGTCTGTTTACTTTATAGAAGGGTGGGTGAATGAGGCAGGTCATGTGTTCATCTACTACACCATTACAGACTTGGCTAAGGACTGTGGCAAGAGCGAAATGACAGTAAACAATACTCTGTCCATGCTGGAACAGGCAGGGCTGATCTATCGCCAAAGGCAAGGACACGGATTACCTAACAGACTCTTTGTTAAGATACGGACAGAAAATGAAACCTCAAGACAGCCCAAACCCATTCAGAGAAGCACCCGAAATCAGGCACGATAACACAAAATTCAGAACCCCATAAAACAATGTCAAGACCCGAGAAATAGGGCAAAAATCCCGTGGAGGCTCCCCGAACAAACCGACCATTATCCGAGCCACTTTCAAAGGAAAATCGCCTCATTTTCCTGAGTCAAGACCTGAGAAAAAAGTAAATAATGATCAAAATAAATAAGAAGCGACAAAAAGAAGGCATTGCTGCAGCGAAATCCCGTGGTGTAAGATTCGGTCGTGAGCCCATGGCAATACCGGGAGAATTCGAAGGTGTCCGACGGCAGTGGGAGCAGGGAAATCTGTCTGCAAGAGGGGCTGCCAAAGAACTGAGCGTGAGTCATAACACATTCTTAAAATGGGCAAGGTATGAAAATCATGGAGAAAAAGGTACGCTTTCATGACCAAAAATTATTGCAATTTGGAAAGATTTATTATATGATAAAATTGTGGTGAAATGTCGTTGGGAATAAAGGAACACTTTTCCAACCAAGTCAGAGGAACGAGGGGATGGGAAGGTTCCCTTGTTTCCGTAATTTCTGCAATGGAGAATCAAACATGAACAGAAAGCCTCTATTGTACGCAGTCCTGTGCCTCATTCTGTTGCTGAGCATTCTGTTGGGCTTACTCCCTGTAGATGTTTCCCACGCCGGGGCTCAGGAGAGTCTGATGCAAGATACCGAAAGGCCCTCTTAACCTCCATCCGTCTAACCTTTACAGGACTTGCTCTGGAGGAGCCCAGCCTTGGTTCCGGAAAGAACGAGATCGATTCCATAGTATATGGATAGATCAATTCCATCATCATAGAAAGGAATGAATTTCATGATAAAACGAATTATTTCTTTGGCTCTTATTGTAGTTATGCTCATGTGCATTCTTCCTCAGCAGGCTTTGGTGGCTGATGCAGCTTCTTATACCACTGCTGACTGGAATGCCCTGATCAATAACTA
>JAZSAO010000098.1:0-3217 GCA_045601945.1 Faecousia sp.
CGGTCAGTTTTCCGGTGAGATTCGATATTGTGGGCTCTTACTTTCCCGATGGTCTCAGAGAGAACAGGCACAGCGGATCGGTTATGTCCTTCAATCTCCCGAAAATCAGGTAGTCACAGATAAGGTTTGGCACGAGCTGGCATTTGGATTGGAAAGCTTAGGCTATGATACTCCAACGATTCGACGCCGCGTTGCAGAAACCGCTGCTTTCTTTGGAATCGAGAATTGGTTTTACAGAAATGTGTCGGAGCTTTCAGGTGGACAAAAGCAGTTGCTAAGCCTGGCTTCAGTCATGGCTATGCAGCCTGATGTACTTGTATTGGACGAACCAACGGCACAGCTTGACCCCATTGCTGCAGCAGATTTTTTAGCATTATTGGGTAAAATCAACCGTGAGATCGGAACTACCGTGATTCTTACAGAGCACCGTTTAGAGGAGGCCTTTCCCTTTTCCACACGAGTGATTGTTATGAAAGAAGGAACGATTATATGTGACGATGAACCCTCAGAAGTGGCATTGCAACTAAGAGATCAGGGAAGTGGAATGTTTCTTGCCATGCCCACTGCAATGCGGGTGTGGGCCGGAGTGCATACGGAGCTTTCTTGCCCCATTACTGTAAGAGATGGCAGCGATTTTCTAACGAAACGAGAACAGGAACAGCCACTTCTCCCATTTGTGAAACACCCTTCGACCGTGTATTCCGACAACCAAACAGTCCAATGTGAAAATCTATGGTTTCGTTATGAGAAAGATAGTCCGGATGTAGTAAAAGGCTTTTCACTTAAGCTGCACAAAGGTGAGTTTTATGCTTTGCTTGGTGGAAACGGAGCAGGAAAGTCTACCACCTTAAAGCTTATTTCAAATCTACGGTCTCCCTATCGGGGAGAAGTTCGGATCAATGGAAGGATTGGACATTTGCCTCAAAACCCACAAACTCTATTTGTGAAGCGAACCGTTAGGGAAGATCTTTATGAAGTATTCAAAGGAATGCATATTCCAAAGGACGTTCAGGATAGTAGACTGTCACAGATCATAGAACTTTGTGGCCTAAGGGACTTTTTAGATCGTCATCCCTATGACATCTCGGGAGGGGAGCAGCAACGCACTGCATTAGGGAAGGTCTTATTGACTGAGCCGGACATTTTGCTGTTAGATGAACCAACCAAGGGCTTTGATGCAGAATTTAAACGAACCTTCGCTCTGATCCTTCGGAAGCTTTGTGCTCAGGGGGTTACTATTTTAATGGTGAGCCATGATGTGGCTTTCTGTGCGGAATATGCTCACAAGTGTGGGCTATTCTTTGATGGAAATATTGTGGCAGAGGGAGTTCCGGAAGAATTCTTTTCCGGGAACAGTTTTTACACAACTCCTGCAAACCGTATGGCTCGTCATTTGATCCCACAGGCTGTTACTGTAGATCAGATCATCCGCTGCTGTGGCGGAACTGTTCCTGAGGAAGCTAAAATCCCCACTGCAAAGCCAATCCCCAAACCGAAAGAAACAGCCGTAACTTTTAAGCCCAAACCACTGACAGTGTGGAGAAAGGTAACTGCCGGAGTTGCCCTTTGTATCGCACTGATTGTATTTTTCTACGCTACAAGTATTACAGATCTTTCATCCTTAATTAACAACAGTGGAATAACCTCAGATGGAAAAGGTCAGTTATGGCTGTATGTTGTTTTAATTACGGCTTTAGGTGTATTCATTTGTGCCATCGGCCGCAGAAGCCCTTCTCCGGTTATGATACAAACACCTCAACAGCAGCGTAGACTCAGCAAACGAACTGCAGCTGCAACTGTTTTGATTCTTCTGTGTATACCTCTTACAATATTTGCAGGTGTCACATACTTGGGAAATGAGCATTATAATATTACGGCTTTGCTCGTCTTGGTGGAATCTATGTTACCCTTCTTTATGGTTTTCGAAGGAAGGAAGCCCAAAGCCAGAGAGTTGGTTGTGATTGCTGTACTTTGTGCCATTGGTGTTGCAGGAAGATCTGTATTTTTTATGCTGCCTCAGTTTAAGCCTGTAATGGCCTTAGTCATTATTTCCGGTGTAGCCTTCGGGGGAGAAACAGGATTCATCATAGGTGCAATTACCATGCTGACATCCAACATTTTGTTCTCACAAGGACCCTGGACACCTTGGCAAATGTTCAGTATGGGTATGATAGGTTTCCTTGCGGGAATTTTGTTTCGAAAAGGATGGCTTCGCCGTAGCCGAGGAAGTCTCGCAGCCTTTGGAGCGATTTCATCTGTGTTTCTTTATGGTGGAATCATGAACTGTGCATCTGCGATCATCTGGAGTCCGGCGGGATTAAATTGGAATACGCTATTAGCCTACTGTATATCCGGACTACCTATGGATCTTGTTCACGCTGCCGCAACGATCATCTTTTTACTCATGGCTGCTGAACCAATGCTTGATAAATTAGATCGAATTAAAGTCAAATACGGACTTGTAGAGTAAATTTTACTTCATTCTATTACACAGAATTGATTTGTGTAGGAAGCCACCGACTTTGAGAGAACCCTCTCTAAGTCGGTGGCAACATTCTTCTTGCGGGTTAATTTGTGTATTATCCTGTTTACATATTAGCTACGCTGTGATATAATTGTATCGATAAGATAACATTGAAAGTGAGGAGAATGCGGTGCGTAAGAATGAGAACATGATTGCCATATACTCCCGAAAGTCCAAGTTTACAGGGAAAGGGGAGAGTATCGGTAATCAGGTAGAGCTATGCAAAGAATATGTTCGCAATATGTTTGGTCCTGAGTATGTAGATCGCTGTGTGGTGTTCGAGGATGAAGGCTTTTCCGGCGGCAATTTGCAGAGACCGGATTTCAAGCGGATGATGGAGGGCGTCCGGCAGCATAAATTCCAAGCAATCGTAGTCTATCGCTTGGACAGAATCAGTCGCAACATTAGCGATTTTACAGGACTTATTGATGAACTGGCGAAATTAGATGTGTCCTTTGTATCTATTCGAGAGCAGTTTGATACCAGCACACCCATGGGCAAAGCAATGATGTATATTGTTTCTGTGTTCTCGCAGTTGGAGCGGGAGACTATCGCAGAGCGAATTCGGGATAACATGCATGAGTTGGCCAAGACCGGCCGCTGGCTGGGCGGCAATACGCCTACCGGCTTTGAGTCCGGCGCGGTATCCAAAATCACCATTGACGGAAAAGAGAGAAAGTCCTATAAGCTGAT
>JAZSAO010000099.1:0-9123 GCA_045601945.1 Faecousia sp.
GTTTGCACATTGCCTTCGTAAACAGGGATCTCTACGACCATTCTCTGGTTTACATAATTCTGCAAAGCAGCAGCCTGTGTTACAAAGTTGATAGAGATATCACTTGCCAAATTCAAGCTGCGACCGATGGCAATGGTCTCATCCATAATAGGTTCTTTGATTTCGTTCTCTCCGCAGATGCAGGTACCGTTTTCGTAGATATGGGGAGCGGTTTCGACAAAATCGCAGTTTGCACAGCCTACGGTATGGGTCTGTCCGTCCACCTTGGTGTAGGTGTAGCTATGACCGGTAGCGGTTGCGCCGGTTTCCTGATAGCTGTCGCCGCAAATGGTACAGGTGTAGGTGATGTAGCCGTCTTCCGTACAGGTAGGAGCGGTGACGGTCTCGGTGTAGCTGTGGTCAGTAGTAGAAGCGGTCTGCGTGCAGGTATAACCGCAATCGGAGCAGGTGTACTTGATGCTGCCGGGGGTTGCACAGGTTCCTTCGGTAACTACACGGGTGGCCTTCTTGTGGTAGGTGTATCCGTCAGCGGACAGGAAGCCCTGAGAAGCCAATCTGCCTTCTGCCTCACCTACAGTTACAAAATGCTGCAGAAGGGCAAACTCTGTAGTCAGTGTCTTGGTATCTTCATAAGCACTGCCGTAGTAGGCACAGTCAAAGGTGGGGGAAAGCATCTTGGGATTGTTCTTTCTTTCGTTGGCATCATAAACGTACTTGAGGAAATGAGCAAAGGCTACATTGTAATCTCCGTGGCAGTGCTCTCTCAAGCCTTCCCCGTTGTTGTTCATATAGAAGCGAACATCAAAGTAGGGGCTTGCGCTGCGGCCTTCTTCCAGACCGTAATTGATAAAGTGGTCATACAGCTGGGCTTCATCTGTGCCGTATGCTGCCATCAGTTCCGGGTACTGTTCTGCATAGTACTGTGCATCAAATACCAAGGGCTTCAGCTCTTCGGGAATGGAGGTTGCCACATTGCTTCTCTTGGGTGCAAAGGTAAATACCTGAGGACCCTCATAGGAGTAATAAATCGTAGAGCCCAGAGCATCGATCCATTGCTTGGGATACCCTGTTTTGTCGGTGTTTGCCATGCCTGCCTTGGGGACGGGCCACAGGACAGCATCGGGATCAATGAGCTTATAAACTGCCTGAGACAGACCTCTTCTGGATCCATGGTGTGCCATGGTTACCATGTCGGTCTTCAGGGAGTAATACTTGCTGCTGTCGGAGGCATGGGATTTGTGGTAACGCTCCAGCATAATGGTGCTGACCGTGGCGGCATCACCGGTTACCATGACGGTTTTGCCTCCTACGGTAAGGCGGAATACCGTACTGGAGTTGTTGAAGTTCTCGGAAACCAGCTGCTTGGGAGTCTGATTTTCGTGGTTTGCATTGTGGGTCTCCCATGTAGCGGTGTACTTGGTAGAAATGTTGTCAACTGCCCACTTGATATCGTCAAATGTGAGGAGCACGTCAATATGCAAGTCGCCAAAATCAAAGGTGGAGTTACACTTGCCGGTGTGGATAGCGTTGAGGGTGATGATATCTACCGCACCACCTTTGGAGTTCTTCAGAGACTTTACGGAGTTGTAGATATAGCTGATCTGGTTCTTACGGGTTTCCGGTTCCACAGCGGCGAAATACTTGTCTACCTCGGCATTTGTGGGGAAACGGTGGTAGAAGGCATCCAGAGTGATCTGAGAGCCGTGATTCTTTACCAGATCACGGAAAGCGCCATAGTGGTCGGAGTGGGCATGGGTCATGAACCATGCATCGATGTGGGGTGTTGCATCCCCGGTGACACGCTGGAGATATTTGAAGAGGTATTCGGCATCCTCTCCGTAGCGGCCGCCATCAAAAACAATGGTTTTCCCCTCTGCGGTACGAACCACAACGGACAGATTCTGCTGATAGTCTCCGGTTTCGGTATCGGGAACCACGCAAGGGAGCTGATGGACAGTGGTTGCAGATGCCAGATCTAAGGCAGAGACTCCGGGAACATTGGGCGCAATGGGAGCAGCCGTGGTTCCTGCCCATGCAACGGATGCATAGGATTCGGGGAGCATATTGTATCGAGCATAGTAATCCAGAAGGAAGGCGTACATATAAACGCAATAGCTATGCTGCATCTTTCCAATAGAGGCGCTTGTTGTGTAGTTGGGAGCACGGCGGAAGCTTTCTATATTGGCAAGGATGTTACGGGCCATGGCAATATAGTCTGCCTTCGCCACGGTGCCTACTGCAGTGCCGGAGGGAGAAGAAGCAGCTGCAACGTCGGTAAAGGGCAGAGCCTCATTGGGTGTGCCGTTGGCGATGTTCAGAAGCAGTCTGCAAGCCAGCTCCAAGAATTGCTCGTCGGTGCAGGACTTTTCTCCAATGGTCACATTGGCAGGGAGAACCTTGGCATCCAGATTGGCCTTCATGTAGGAAGCGGCTTCCAGCACATCGGCGGCATTTGCGGTGTAGGAAGGTGCGGCACTTGCAGCAATACCCAGCTGATCCCCACCGATAGAATAGATCTTGTTGTTACCGGTGCATACGATGTACAGACGGTCATTGAGATATGCAATGGGGCCTGTAGCAGAGGTTCCGATATTGGTAATATATGCCAAACGCTCGTAGGTGCCGTTCTTATTCATCTTAGCAACGGCAGGAGTTTCTCCGGAATTGCCGCCGGAAAGGAGAATGTTGTTGATGCCCGCAAGCTCTACCCCTTGGAAGGAGTTGTTGGGGATCACACGGATAGCCTTCTTCTGCTTGAAATGATAGATAAAGCCACTGCGGACACTTGCACCCTCCATAGCAATGAGAGTGCCGCTATCCAGAGCCTTATTCAGAGCCTTGGTATCATAGCAGGTGTAGCAGGTGGTTCCGTCATCCAGCTCGATACGGAACACGGTGTAAGTATCATTGGCACCAACGGCGACACGAACCGCAGAGCCTAAGTTTGTACCGGCGGCAGTGCTGTTGGAAAGATGGCAGAATCGGTTCAGTGCAGTATAAGCATAGGTCTTGCCCGGCTCGTATTGTACACGGGCAATCTGGGTGGAATGGTAGCTTGTAGCTTCCAGACCCTTTGCGCCCACAAAGAAGTACAGCTTTCCGTTATAGCGGTAGCCTGCCAGAGATTCGCCGTTACCGCACTCTGTCAGAGTCATGTGGTCTACGTAGGTCGCGGTGGTTCCGCTGATCTTCAGCCGGGAAAGATACTGAGTTCCGGTTCCGTTACCCTGCATAATGTAGAGATAGTCGGAATCAATATAGAAATTCTGAATAGTAGAAGTGAACTTCAGCCCCGTCAAGGTGTAGTTCAGGGCGGCAGAAGCATAGGTAACAGCAGGAACCCCGATTTTGGTGCCTACAAAGGAGTATAGCTTCTGGCTGTTGGCATAGTCACTGGAGGGAACATAGGCAATGTACACCCGATCTCCCTTGATACCGATGGGACCGGTAGAAGAAGTGCCGATGTTGGTGATGTTCGCCAGATACTGATAGGTGCCCCCGGCGCTCATTCGGGCAATGGCGGGAGTTTCCCCGGAGTTGCCGCCGGAGACTAAGATCATATCGGAATTGGCAAGTTCCAGACCTTGGAAGGAGTTATTGGGAATAACCCGATCTGCTTTTGCTTGGGTAAAGGAATAGCGGAATCCGCCTAAAACCGTTGCAGTTTCCATGCCTACAGACTGGGTGGCATCCAGAGCCTGATTCAGGTTCTTGGTATAGTAGCAGGAATAGGTAAGGGAATCGTCTGTAGTCTGGATACGGAAAACCGTAAACAGGTCGTTTGCCGCAACAGCTACACGGTTGGCAGAGCCTACGCTGGTTCCGTCAGCGGTACTGCTGGACAGATGGATAAAACGGTTCAGGGCGGTGTAGGTATAGGATTTGCCGGCTTCATATTGGATACGGGCAATTTGGGTGGAGCCGTAGTTGGTAGCTTCCAGCCCCTTAGCACCGATGAAGAAGTACAGCTTTCCATTATAATGATACCCTGCCAGAGACTCACCGTTACCGCAATTGGTCAGAGTCATGTGGTCAACGTAAGTAGCAGTCTTTCCGCTGATTTTCAGACGGGAGAGATAGAAGGTGCCGGAGCCGGCACTCTGGGTGACATAGATATAATCTGTGTCAATGTAGAAATTCTGAATAACTGTGTTGTATTTCAGCCCCTTGAGATCATAGGCAAGGTCTGCGGTGACGTTGACAGTGGATGCGGGGGACGGAGCGGCAAAGACTGCAGGCACAAGGGCACAGAGCATTGCTAAAGCCAAAAGAATTGCGATAAGTCGTTTTTTCATATTGTGGTCTCCCTTCTTTTTTTGAGATGCAGCAGAGAACGAAAGTTGTCATTCATCCACATTTTGACACCTCCATTATACATTCCGGGCCGGAAAAATGCAAGAAGTTTTCTACTTATTCATTCCGGCAGCACGTAACCCGGAGGCGGTGCACAAGATGATTCGGTATTTCGTCCCAATCATAAAACAAAACCGAGGAGAAGAATCCATTCAGACCTTGCTCCTCGGTTTGTATTACCGGGCATATTATTCTATACGTTCTTTGTAACATGCAGATACATCTTTTTGACTGCTTCGCACATGTTTATGGGCTTGAGGAGGATTTGGGGATGGGCAGACTGAAAAACAACAAAAATTTGGTGCGCAAACCCCTGCCCTATCCACTCTAAACCTTCAAAGTCAATGGTGACTTCTTCAAACTGTTCCAAGCGGTTACAAACACGCTTGGCCTGGGAGCGAGACACCGGAGAGGTATCAAACATGTTTTTCAGCGGAATGAGTGTTTTTGTGAATCCGCCATCCACATCTGCATACCGATTAAAGATATCTTGTGGTTTCTTTTGTGAAAAATTGGAAAGCATCATGTAGACACAGGTACCGGTTTGAGGAGGAAATTGCATGCTGTTGACAGACATGTCTTCATACTTGTTGTGGGTAAAAACTCTCTGATCGGAAATGATCACAAAATGATCCATCAGCTTAGAGCTGAAGAAAATGCCCTCTCCGGAATGGTTGGCAGAATCTGTGGTCAATTTACCCTTAAACAATTCATCGATCGCATCTTCCAAGGTATCATAGCCGAAGTGATCTTTGATTTTTTTAAAGATGCCGATCCCGTCATCTATGAGGAATACGGAGGTGTTCAGATAGGTCTGGATCACAATCAGCTGTACATGTTCTGCCAAGGAATGATCCATAACGTTGTTGGTCATCTCGCTGAAGGCATAGAACCAAACATCTCTTACGTTCCGTTCAAAGCTCTTAATGTGCTGTTTCAGAAACGCTTCAAATGCGTAGGTGTCGCTATCCAAATGCCCCTCTGCCCGACTTAATGCATAGGTGTACACATTTTCGACCAATTCGTATTCTCCCCGCTTCACTCTGCGGATAATGTTGTCATTCACAAGTTCCTTAATATATCCGTGAACGGTATTCTGGTTGATGCCGAAATTCTCGGAAACAGTTTTGGATATGCTTTTGTCCCCCCGGTCTATTTTCTCTAACAGATAGAGGATAATTGCCTTTTTCCTCGGTTGATCAAATCGCATTTGACATCACTCCTTTTTATATAGTATACCGCAAGCCGGTGTAAAAAGTCAACAGAATTCTGTTAGAAATCTCATATAAAAAAATAGTTATTCGCATTAAATCTGTTTTTATTCGCCGAAATATTGTTTAAAGCGAATAACTCGCATCGTTACATTGAAAACAGTCCGGATTCTCCTTTTAAAGCCGGTTTGGAACCCTGCATAAAACAAGTGGGCCGGAGTGCGGAAATTTTCTGTAGAACAGAAGGAAGAAGAATACAACTTGGTCTGCTCTAAGAAGTTGCATAGCAGAAAACTTACTGTTGACAAAGTTCGTTACTGATAATTATAATGTAGAATGTATAAGTGTATTTACTGATCTTGTGTTGTTAAGAAAACAGGATTGCAGAGAGAGGATAGAGATATGATAAACATTAGAAAACTGGAAACTGAGCTTTGGGATTCTGCGGATCTGCTCCGTGCCGGTTCTAAATTGACATCTAATCAATATTGTATGCCCGTTCTGGGGCTGATTTTCCTGCGCTATGCTTTCGGGCGTTTTAAACTGGTGGAGGCGGAAATTCTGAAAAATCGGCCTGTTCGCAATGGTCGAGTTCTGCCTGTAGAGGCCAGCGACTTTGCCGAGAAGAGTGCCTTGTATCTTCCTCCGGAAGCACGGTATGACTACCTGATCAATCTACCGGAGAGTGCCGATATGGGAAAAGCGGTCAATCATGCTATGGAGCTGATCGAGGGGCAGAGTGAGCAGTTGGTCGGCGTTCTTCCCAAAGACTACACTATGTTTACGAATGATATCCTTTCGGAGCTGTTGCGTATCTTCAATAACAGCGCATTGGATGAAGTCGGCGGCGATATTCTGGGAAGAATCTATGAATATTTCCTCAATAAGTTTGCTAAGAACATTGCATCCGACGATGGTGTGTTCTTCACACCCAAGTCCTTGGTTAAGATGATCGTCAATGTGTTGGAACCAAAACGAGGGATTCTCTTAGACCCTGCTTGCGGAAGCGGTGGTATGTTTGTCCAGACCGGTGATTTTGTCAACCATGCCGGGATGTCTGCCAATGCGGCCATGACCTTCTACGGTCAGGAAAAGGTGGAGTATAATGCCCAACTTTGTTTGATGAATATGGCAGTTCACGGTCTCAACGGTAAAATCCGTTCCGGCAATGAAGCAAATACCTTTTATCACGATGCCCATTCTTTGGAAGGCTGCTGTGATTATGTTATGGCAAACCCTCCCTTTAATGTGGACAAGGTCAAGTCTGAGTCTGCCATGAATGCAGGCCGCCTGCCCTTCGGGTTGCCGTCGATCAACGCTGCCAAGGAATTTGGCAATGCCAATTATCTTTGGATCTCCTATTTTTACGCCTACCTGAACGAAAAGGGTCGTGCAGGCTTTGTCATGGCATCCTCCGCAACCGACAGCTCCGGCAAGGATCGTGACATCCGTCAAAGACTGGTGGAGACCGGCCATGTGGATGTGATGATGAGCGTGGGCAATAACTTCTTCTATACCAAATCCCTTCCCTGTTCTCTGTGGTTCTTTGACAAAGGCAAGACTGAAGAGATACAAGACAAAGTACTGTTCATCGATGCCCGAAACTATTATACCGTAGTGGACCGCACCCTCAACGAGTGGAGCGAGTGGCAGCTCAAAAATCTGAATGCCATCGTGTGGCTGTATAGAGGCGAGGTAGACAAGTATCTTGCGCTCCTTTGTGAATACGACGATCAAGTTGTGGAATTTATGAATATAGTCACACATTACGAGGACATCCCCGACGGATATCGAGCGGAACGCAGTTATGCAGAGAATTTGGATTTGCTCCGGGCAAAGTTAGAACTCATTCGAAAGAAGGCAAAACAAGCAGTTGAAACGGCAGAAAGACGACATAAGAAAACGGTCGAAGCTGATTGGAATGAGCGAATTGCAACAGTCGAAGCAACGATCAGCATTTTGAAAGGGGCTTGCTGGCTCTATGAGAAGTTTGGCGAGGGTGAGTATCGGGATATTCCCGGATTGTGCAAGATGGCAAGCCGTGCGGAAATTACGGAGAAGAATTATTCTCTGACCCCCGGTGCCTATGTCGGCGTGGCTGCGGTGGAGGATGACGGCGTGGACTTTGCCCAACGCATGAGCGAAATTCACCAAGAACTTCTGACCCTGCAAGCAGAATCTAACGACCTGATGCACACCATCTCCAAGAACATGAAGGAGATGGGACTATGATTACAACTGCATATTCCCTTGCTGAAATTTGTAAGATTCGCAGCGGAAAGAGACTTCCAAAAGGATGCGATTTTTCAGAAAATCCAACAGCATATAAATATATTCGTGCAAGGGATATTAAAAACGGCACAATCGATGGTTCTGACTTAGTATACATTTCTGAGGAAGTGCAGAGCAAAATAAAAAAATATATTGTTAACACAAATGATATCGTAATCACGATTGTTGGCGCATCGGTAGGGGACGTCGCGTATGTGACCTCTGAGTATGATGGCATGAACTTAACTGAAAATGCAGTTAGATTAACTGAATTTGCTCCGTATGTAAATCCTAAATACTTGATGTATATTCTTAACTCAACGGAATATTGGGAACTTATGCAGCAAATCGCAGGAGGTGCGGCTCAGCCTAAGCTGGGTATATATAAAATAGAAGCAATTAAAGTTCAACTACCACCCAAAGAAGTGCAGGATAGAATTGTCGATGTCCTGTGCGCCTATGATGAGCTGATTGAAAACAATCAGAAGCAGATCAAGCTATTGGAAGAAGCGGCGCAACGACTGTATAAAGAGTGGTTCGTAGACCTCCGCTTCCCCGGACACGAGACCACCCCCATCACCGACGGCATCCCCGAGGGATGGAATGAAAAAACCATTGTGGATGTTTGTACAAAAATTGGAGCAGGTGGAACACCCAGTAGAAGTAATGAAACCTATTGGAATCCAGCCGCTATTAAATGGTTTAAGACTGGAGAACTGATGGATTGTTGGCTTCTTGATTCATCGGAGAAAATCAGTGAAGAAGGGTTGTCGCACTCATCAGCCAAACTGTTTCCACCCAATACGATTTTTATGGCAATATACGCAAGTCCTACTTTGGGTCGTCTGGGAATCCTGACAACAGAGGCTACTTGTAATCAGGCTGCGCTGTGTTTGATGGCAAATGAAAGCATCATTTCTTGGCAGTGGTTGTATCAAAAATTGTATGAATTGAGAGATGAATTCAATGCAGTCGCAAAGGGTGCAGGACAGCAGAATATAAGTGCAGATGTGGTAAAGAAGAAAACAATTATTGTTCCTAGCAAGAAATACATAGATCAATATACCAGCATTGCTGCACCTATATTTGATTCTATGCGTATACTGCAGGAACAAAATGCACAGCTACAAGAAGCCCGTGACCGCCTGCTCCCCAAACTGATGAACGGAGAAATTGAGGTGTAAGAATTGGAAGAAAACAATTATTTGGTTGAATCCTTCGGTAACTCTATTGGTGCTGATATTGCTGAGTTTGCGGGAGAAGCAATAGAATTTACTTTAGATACTTG
>JAZSAO010000100.1:0-2314 GCA_045601945.1 Faecousia sp.
TTTCTACAGGGGACTTTGCTTGATTTTCGCAAAGCGGCGAGGGTATTGGGCAGGAGTAGGCTTTACCTTACGGATCACCAGAATGCGACGAGGTGCACCTTCGATCTCGTATTGTGCTACACGCTCTAACTTACCTCCTAAGAGGGAGATTGCCCTCTTTGCCTCTTGGAGTTCTTCCTCTGCGGCGGCGGCCTTCATGGCAAGGAAGCATCCACCTACTTTTACAAAAGGAAGGCACAGTTCTGCCAAAATATTCAGCCGAGCAACCGCGCGGGAAGTGGCTACATCGTAGCTTTCCCGATTGCCGTATTCCTCTGCGCGGGCGGCAACACACTCAGCTTCCACTCCCATGGAGTCCATGGTCTGGCGGAGCCAGTTGACTCGTTTTTGCAGACTATCCAGAAGGGTCAGCTGAATAGAGGGCTCCCCCAATTTCAGAGGCACACCGGGGAAACCGGCACCACAGCCCACATCAATAAGCCGCTTGTCTTTCAGATTTTCGATCCCCAGAAGGGCCAGACAATCTGCGAAATGGAGACGGGCAACGGCTTCCGGCTCTGTAATGGCGGTGAGATTCATGACTTTGTTCTGCTCAATGAGAGCATCGCCGAATTGGCAGAATTGTTCTGCTTGGGCATCGGTTAGGGGGATCCCCAAACGAGCGCATTCGGATAATAGGGTCTTTTTCATATAAAATCCTCCATAAAGGGGAGTTATTTACCGACGCAGAAGCGTTCGAAAATGCGGTTGGTGATATCTTCCCGAACGGTGCGGCCTGTGACTTCGCCTAAAGCACCCATGGCATCTTCTACATCTGTCAAGACGGCATCGGGAGTCAGACCCAGACGGAGGGAACTTTCTGCGCGGATCATGGCATCTGCTGCTCTCCGCAAAGCGCCGAACTGTCGGGCGTTGGTCAGAAGGGAGCCGTCACAACGGAGTTCTCCGGCATAGCGCTGTTCCAAAAATGCTTTCAGCTGATCCAGATTGTCTCCCTGTCGGGCGGAAAGGGTCAGAACTGTATCAAAGGGCAGTTCTTCGGGAATTACAACAGAACCCAAGTCGGACTTGTTGACGATACCGATGGAGGTGGGCGCCTTTTTGGCTACTTCGATGGCTCTGTGATCCTCCTCGTTCAGAGGTTGAGAGCCGTCGCATACGAAAATAGCGAGTTCTGCTGCTTTAGCGGCTTCTTCAGACCGCTCTACACCCATGGCTTCGATACGGTCGGCGGCTTCTCGGATACCGGCGGTATCTGTCAGACGGAGGAGTACCTTTCCTACGGAAACGGGCTCTTCTACGGTGTCGCGAGTGGTACCGGCAATTTCTGTAACGATTACACGGTCATATCCTGCGAGGGCGTTGAACAGGGAGGATTTTCCGGCATTAGGTCTGCCTAAGAGGACCGTTTTCACACCCTGCTTCATATGCCGTCCTTGTTCATAGGTAGCAAGAATGGCTTCCAGTCTGTCTTTACTTTGGGTTAAAACCTCGGAAAATACGGGGATTTGAAAATCCTCAATATCCTCATCGGGGTAGTCCAGAACGGCATGAAAGTGGCTACAGAGATCTGTCAGCCTATCATAAATGGGGTGGAGACTTTTGCCCAGAGTGCCGCCTAACTGGCCTGCTGCGTTTGCGGCGGCATCGGCAGATTCTGCGTGGATCAGATCAATGACGGCTTCGGCCTGCGTCAGATCCAGTTGACCGTTCAGGAAGGCTCGTTTCGTGAACTCTCCGGGGCCTGCCTGACGGGCGCCTACAGAAAACAGCGCCTCCAAGGCAGCTGCCAACATGGCAGGGGAGCCATGGCATTGGAGTTCTACGGTATCTTCTCCGGTGTAGCTACGGGGGGCGGCGCAACGAACGGCTAAAGCTTGATCGATGATCCGTCCTTGCCGATCCCGAAGAGTGCCCAAAACCATTTTGTGGGCAGGGATCTCCCATAGGGCTTTTCCGTTATCGGGCTGAAAAATTTGGCCGGCTACTTGGGCACAGCCCTGTCCGGATAGGCGCAGAATACCAATGGCACAGGGATCTTTGCCTGTGGCAATGGCGGCAATAATATCATTCATGGTTATAACCTCAGTGTAATTGATCGTCTAAGAAATCAGAAAGATCGTCGATCCGATCCTCGGCAAAGGGGGAGATCAGACCGGTTTCTTCCAGCATTTCCAAAAGGGAACTGTCAGTGGGCTGACACAGAAGTTCATAATAAAGATCCAGTCCGTCTCCCGATGCCAATTCTCGTTGATAGATCTGGAGAGCGGCATCATTGGAAACGCAATAGCTGATCACATAGAAGGGAGCAATG
>JAZSAO010000101.1:0-4538 GCA_045601945.1 Faecousia sp.
AATCGGAGACTACTGCCTCCTGACCTCACAGGAGGCAGAGCTGATCCGAGAAATGAATCATACCACCGTAGCATTCGGTGGAGAGAAAACCATTGTGGGAGAGGTCCGCCAACAGGTTCGCCTCCACCCCGACAGAATTGCTCTCCGTTTCGGAGAAGAAACTTTAACCTATCAAGAACTGGAACGTCGTGCCAATGCTTTGGGTATTACCCTCCGCAATATGGGTGTAGGACCCAATGATCTGGTTGCACTCTATGTGCCCAGAGGGATTATGGCCTTTGTGGGTATTTTCGGCATTTTGCACGCAGGTGGGGCATACATGCCTATGGATCCCCATTTGCCGGAGGATCGGCTTAACTATATGTTCTCCGATTCCCAATGTAAGGCTGTGGTGTACTATGGGGAAAAACCGAAGGTTTCTTTGCCTATGGTGGATTTGGGAGACTATGTAACTGTTTCGGCAGATGCTCCTATCATCCCCGCGGTGAACGAGCCCAATGATCTGGCTTACTGTATCTATACCTCCGGTACCACCGGCAGACCCAAGGGTGTTCTCATTGAGCACAAGGGTGTTTTGAACCTGAACCGGTATTACAGGCAGGAATATGCTATCGTTCCGGAGGATCGGATCTTACAGTTTGCCAATCTGGTATTTGATGCTTCTGTTTGGGAGTGGGTTATGGCGCTCCTGAACGGCAGTGAACTGGTTATTGCACGGGAGAGAACCGATCCCCAAGGCTTTGCAGAAGAATTCCGTAAGCAGGGGATTACGGTAGCTTCCGTATTACCTAATTTCTATATTCAGCTTCCGCCCATTTCTCCCCGACTTATGATTACAGGCGGTGCGGCTTCCGATCGGAGCATTTTAGAGAAGGTGGGAGACATTCCCTACTTCAATGTCTATGGCCCTACGGAAACGACCATTTGCGCAACCTCTTGGAGACGGCAGGGAAATCCCTCTGTGCCGCCTATCGGAAAGCCCCTTCCCAATATGGAAGCCCATGTGCTGAACGGACTGACTCCCTGCGCCATAGGAGAGATCGGGGAACTGTGCATCGGCGGTATTGGCTTGGCTCGGGGATACCTGAACAAGCCGGAATTGACCGCAGAAAAGTTTATTCCAAATCCCTTTGGGGAAGGGCGAATTTACCGTACGGGAGATCTGGTTCGCCGTCTTCCCGATGGAAATTTAGTATTTATAGACCGCATGGATCAGCAGGTAAAGCTGAGAGGTTTCCGCGTAGAACTCGGAGAGATCGAGGCTGTTATGCGGAAATTCCCCCATGTAAAGGAGGCGGCCGTTCTTCTCCGAAAGGATACGACCGGAGAAAGTAATCTGTACGCCTATTACAGCAGTGCTCGGAGCATTTCGCAGGAAGAATATGCCGCCTTTTTAAGAAGGCAACTACCGGACTACATGATCCCTGCTTTCTTTACGGAAGTAGAGAGAATCCCTGTGACCACCAGTGGTAAGGTAGACCATCGGGCGCTGCCCATTCCGGAGACGAAGAAAACAATATACGAAGCCCCTGTTACCCGGACGGAGAAACTCATTTGCCGCCTGTTTGCGGAGATTCTGGGCCTTCCCGCCGTGGGAAGAAAGGATGATTTTTTCGCTCTTGGGGGACATTCTCTACGGGCAGCTAAGCTGGCAAACAGAATTGAAGATGAACTCTCTTGCAGAATCCCTGTTAGTGAGATCTTTGTAGGCAAAACCCCGGAAGCCTTGGGGAAATGGATCCGTGAACACGGTAGCGAGGCAGGAGGTTCTATTCCCCGTGCAGAGGTACGGGACTGCTATCCCATGTCCCCTGCCCAAAAGCGGATGTACTTAGTGAATCAAATGGATCCCTTAGGGATCAGTTATAACATACCTGTATTCTGGGCATTCCGAGATAAACCGGATCCTGATAGAATACAAGATACCTTACAGACCATGATCTGCCGTCATGAGATCCTCCGAACGGTATTTTCTATGGAAAATGGGGAAGGCGTACAAAGAGTCCTTCCGCAGATCCCCACGCCCTTTACCTGTACTGTGTGGGAGGGCTCGTGGGAGTCCTATGATCAGAGGAATTTTGTAAAGCCGTTTTCTATGGAAGAAGGTCCACTGCTCCGCATGGAACTGATGGAGACGGAGGACCATTGGGTGCTGATGCTGGATATCCACCATATTGTTGCTGACGGTCTGAGCATGGCACTGTTCTGCAAGGAATTTGCCCGATTGTATGCAGGAGAAGAATTACCTGCACCCAAGGTACAGTATAAGGATTACAGCCAATGGATCCTGTCCCATGATTTGACGGAGGCAGAGAATTACTGGAAAGAGCAGCTGAAAGAGCCTCCCGTAACGGAGCTTCCTTTGGATCACAGCCGCCCACAAAAGCAGACCTTTGCCGGATCGACCGTATATTCCGCCCTTCCGGAGGCATTCCTGCAGAAAATCCGAGACCTCTGTAAAACAGAAGGTACTACGGAATATATGGTATTTGCCGCAGGCCTCATGATGCTGTTGGGGAAATATGCCCGACAGGAGGATGTGATCATCGGCAGTGCCTACAGCGGCCGTACCCACAGGGATACGGAAGATATGCTGGGTATGTTTGTCAGCACCCTTGCCTTACGAGGCGCTCCTGTAGGGGAGAAGACCTTCCGTCAATTCTTAGGGGAAGTGCGGAAGCTTTCCATGGAGGCCTATGGATACCAGAACTATCCCTTCGAGGATCTGGTAGATGCACTGGGTATCAAACGAAATTCATCCGGGAATCCCCTTTTTGATGTTATGCTTGCTATGGAAGAGCCGGATGCCGCCCAATTGCGTTTAGGGGAGACGGAGGGACAGATTCTGCCCTGCTCCAATCAGGGAGCAAAATTTGATCTGAACTTTATGGTGGAGCCCGGTGAAAACAGCTGTAGCATTGCGCTGGAATATGCAACGGCTCTTTACGAACAAAGCAACGCAGAGAGGATCTTAGCCCACTATGTGGAAATTCTTCGGCAGTTGGTGGAAAGACCGGAAGAAAAACTTGCCCGGATCGCACCTTTGACACCGTGGGAGAAACAACAGATCCTCGTAGACTTTAACCAAACTGACGGAACCTATCCTGCGGAGGCTACCTTGGTGAGCCTCTTCAGAAAGCAGGCAGAGAAAACCCCTCATAGGATCGCAGTATCCTTTGGAGAGCATGAACTTACCTACAGAGAACTGGATCACCGATCGGATCTGATTGCCCGGGCTCTGCGCTACAGAGGGATCGGTACAGGGGATCTTGTTCCGCTGTTCATAGAACGGTGCCCCGAGATGATCGTGGGGCTCTACGGCATCCTAAAGGCCGGAGCAGCCTATGTTCCCATAAACACATCTTACCCCGGGGATCGGGTGGCCTTTATTTTAGAAGACTGCCAAGGAAAGATTCTTTTAACAGGCAAAACGCCTTTGCCTACAGAGTCTGATATTCCCCAATTTGACTTAATTGATTTTGACTACGATCAGACTGTGGAAATACAGCCTGAAGCAACCATAGATCCTGAGGATCTTGCATATATTATCTATACCTCAGGCACTACCGGTAAGCCCAAGGGAGTTATGATCTGCCACAGGAATGTGGTGCGGCTTATGCGTAACAGCCGATTCCAATTTGACTTTACCCAAGAGGATGTTTGGATGATGTTCCATTCCTACGGATTCGATTTTTCCGTGTGGGAAATGTACGGAGCCACCCTCTTTGGAGGAAAGCTGGTAGTCGTAGATGAGGAAACTGCAAAAGACAGTAATGCCCTGAAAGATCTTATGATCCGACAGGGAGTAACGGTTCTGAACCAAGTGCCGTCCTCCTTCTATAACCTACAGCGGTGCTGTGATGGAGGGGAGAACCTGAAGGTTCGGTACTTGATCTTTGGCGGTGAAGCCCTTCACCCCGGGAAGCTGGAGCCATGGCACCGCTGGTTCCCCCAATGCCGAATCATCAATATGTACGGCATTACGGAAACAACGGTTCATGTTACCTATCGGGAGATCGGGGAGAAGGAGATCAGGGCAGGCATCAGTGATATCGGCAGTGCCATTCCTACCCTGAAGGTCTACATTCTCCAAGGCGATACCCTCTGCGGCATCGGTGTCCCCGGTGAACTGTGCGTTGCGGGAGAAGGCTTGGCAAAAGGATATTTACATCGTCCCGATTTAACAGAGTCTAAATTTGTTCCCAATCCCTTTGGGGAGGGGAAACTCTATCGGTCCGGAGACTTGGCTCGTTGGCGCCCGGATGGAAACTTGGAATATCTGGGACGGATTGACGATCAGGTAAAGATCCGCGGCTTCCGTATAGAACTGGGAGAGATTGAAACAGGCCTTCGCCAGTGTGATGGGGTGAAGGATTGCGCTGTGATTCTCCGCAAGGATGCCATGGGAGAGCCGGCTATTTATGCTTATGCTGTGGCAGATGGTGATCTGGATTTTGGCAGTATTCGGGAGACATTAAGAGCCTCTATGCCGGAGTATATGATCCCCTCTTACATGATGCAGATTCCCACCATCCCTG
>JAZSAO010000102.1:0-12588 GCA_045601945.1 Faecousia sp.
TAGCCCAAACGGGCACCGTCAATATATAACTTCAGGTCGTAACGATCGCAAAGACTACGGATAGTACGAAGTTCAGCCTGAGAATACAGGGTGCCGTACTCCGTAGGCTGGGACAGGTACACCATGCCGGGGAATACCAGATGATCCCGGCTTTCATCCGCTAAGAAAGTCTCCATGTAGGATTCCAGATCCTTAGGATTGATCTTGCCGTCGTAGTTAGGAAGTTCCAAAACCTTATGACCGGTGAACTCAATAGCGCCTGCCTCATGACAGGCAATATGGCCGGTCTTGGCAGCTAAGACACCCTCGTGGGAATCCAGCATGGTGTCAATGGTCAGCTGGTTGGTTTGGGTGCCACCGGAAATATAATAAACCTCTGCCGTGGGACATTGGCAGGCCTTGCGGATCCGCTCAGTGGCACTACGGCTGAAACGGTCATTGCCATAGCCCGGTTCCCTGTCGTAATTGGTGCGGACAAGGGCTTGTAAAATACTTTCGTGACAACCCTGAATATAATCATTTTCAAAGGATAACATATCTGTCCCTCCTGATATTTCTTCCTTTTTATCATACCACAGCAAGAGGGAAATTACAAGAAAAAATACAATACTGACGAATTATGAATAACGGATGGAATACTACGCTTCCCATTGGAGAGGCAAGGGTCTATACCAACTTGGCAAACAGTTCGACAAACGAAAATTTGATGCGACAACAAAAGGATCTATACCGTGGTTTACGCTAACCGCGGTATAGATCCGTAATTCAAAAGGGATGTAATGTAAAAATCAGGATCCTCTCTCGTTGATTGTTTTCCGAAAACAGGTCGTCACAACTTATTTCATCGTAAAAATCCAATTCATCAACAGTCATGAGATAGGAAACATACTCATCGGAAGGGAAATAGAAAAACAGGAATATTTCTCTGGGAGCCTCATAATAGGATTCTAAAATTCTCGCCATAGCCTTGTGAAGGATCTCCACGGAAAAGGGGTTGAAGAAATAGCACCGATCTACTTCTGTGGGAACTTGATATTCTTCCGCTCTTGCCAATACAAAAGTTGTATTTCTCCCTGAAAGGGCGGTCCTCCGATTCTCTATGGCAATGTCATAGATCTCTCTGTCATATTCGATCCCTATGGTGCGGGCTTTCGTCTCATGGGGCAGGAAATAATCCACACGGCCCTTGCCGCAGCCATAGTCCAGAACCACATTTTCTTCCCCAATGAGGCCACTATCTCTTACCCGTTCCAGAACGCTGTAAGGCGTGGGCTCATAGGGATAGCGATATTCATCGGCATGGGAATCATCCCTCCCGATGGTATTGATTTGTAAGAGCTTATCCCATGTAGTTTCTTTGTCTACCATTATTTTCCCTCGCCCATCAGCGATTCAATATATTCGCTCCTGCTCCCATTCCAAAAACAAAATATACATCTGCCATTTTCAAACCGGTGATGGCAGTTTCCATATCCGTATAAAACATGGGAGCATTCCGGACATAACCCCATCATTTTCGACTCCGATTTTAGGTACTCACTGCCGCACTCAACGCAGGTTGCAAGGAGATCTTTTACGCCATTCATTTCAGATTACCCTTCGCGGTTCTGCAAGATGCAACCAACATCGCTCTCAGAGATGTGCATTTGGAAGAAATTGTTTTGAAAAATTGCTCATCAATATATTTTGTTCTATATAAAAGTTCAAGCCAATAACCGGTTTCACCGGCTTCTTTCAGAGCAATTTCAAGTTTTGAAATAAAGTCTCTCTTGCTTTGCGCATATTGTGCTTCATGGATATTCGCACCAATGGAGGTGCCACTTCTGCCAATTTGGTTGGAGATGATGGATTCTTTGGTAGATTTCAGATATTTGACTAAATCAATTATATCAACCGAAAATTCCATAGAAAGTTCCTTGAGTTTAGATGCTGACATACCATGTACCTCACTATTTTAGTTCATTACAAAACAAGGTTTGCAGTCAAGTGATAAGTGATGTCGCTACGCTGTGATAGGTGATGCGATGCGTTCCTTCACGCGCCGAAGGCGTGCATCACAGGCGTAGCCTGCATCTGGCCCAAAGTGCGCTTCACGTTCCGAATGGAACGCATCACTCAAAAAAACCCATTTGTCTTTCGACAAATGGGTTTTTTTGGTACGCCGAAAGGGACTCGAACCCCCGACCTACTGGTTCGTAGCCAGTCACTCTATCCAACTGAGCTATCGGCGCATGGCGCACTCAAGGTGCTCATACATACTACCACAGGAAGTGGATTTTGTCAAGCACTTTTTTACAAATTATTGAAAAATTTTTTATTCTTCAATCTTTTGCAGATAGCTCTACGCCATGGCGGAGAATGCTCATAGCAGGAACCTTTTTAGGCAGTTGCATACGGAAGAGCATCTGGGGTGTACGGGGTTGCTCTAAGGGATTGCCCTCCATATCTTCCATCATGGGAACCGTCAGTTCAAAGGGACGAAGATCCGGCCCCACGATTTCCATTTGATCGCCTGCGGCGAATTTATTCCGCAGAGTCATAGTTGCCATACCGTTATTATCACATTCCGTGACAATGGCACAGACCTGCCAATCCCGGATATATCGGGAATTTGCAAAATACTGTCCCGGCTCACCATAGAAGAAGCCGGTGGAGTAATGGCGGTGGCTTACATGCTCTACCTCATCTCGCCAGACGGGATCAATGGCTCTGCCGGCAGCTACATCGTCGATCACATGACGGTAAGCACCGGTAACGATGGCGGCATAGTAGGCAGACTTAGCTCTACCCTCGATCTTAACACAGTCCACTCCGACTTTCATGAGGTCGTCAATGTGGTCGATCATGCACATATCACGAGAGTTCATAATATATGTACCCTTCTCGTCCTCGAAGACCGGGAAATATTCCCCGGGTCTCTTTTCTTCCATCAGGGCATACTGATAGCGACAAGGCTGGGCACAGGCACCGCGGTTGCTGTCTCTGCCGGTCATATAGTTAGACAGGAGGCATCGGCCGGAATAGGAAACACACATAGCACCGTGGGCAAAGGTCTCGATCTCCAGTTCCTTAGGGGTATTGGCGCGAATGGCGGCAATTTCCTCCAAGGACAGTTCTCTTGCCAGAACCACACGCTTGGCACCCAGTTCGTACCAAGCGGTAGCGCAGTTTGCATTAGCAATACTGACCTGAGTGGACATATGACGTTCACACCGAGGGGCATACTTTTCCGCCATACGGAACACACCCAGATCTGCAACGATGAGAGCATCTACGCCAACCTCGTTGAGCTGTTCTAAGTGGGCAGGCAGATGGACGATTTCATCCCCACGGGGCATGGTGTTCACAGTCACATGGACTTTGACCCCATGATCATGGGCGTATTTCACAGCTTCCGGGAGCTCCTCGGGGGAAAAATTCCCCGCGAAAGAACGCATTCCGAAGCTTGTCCCTGCAAGATACACCGCATCGGCTCCGTAAAGAACGGACATTTTCAGCCGTTCCATATCCCCTGCCGGGGCTAATAATTCAGGCTTTCTTATCATTCTTGGTCCCTCAAAAAATTCTCATGCTCCGAAGCGGTCTTGGAGAAATGGTGGAATCCTGTATCCTTGTCCAGAGCATAGTAATAATAGTTGGTATCCGTGGGATTCAGCGCAGCGGTAATGCTGTTAAGACCCGGATTGGAAATGGGGCCGGCAGGAAGTCCCGCATGCTTGTAGGTGTTATAAGGACTATCGATTTCCAGATCCTCATAGGTCAGAGGGTGGTCTACGCCGCCCAAAGCGTATACGATAGTAGCATCGATATTCAAGTAGGGATATTCTGCCGGGTTACACAGACGATTATAGATAACAGATGCGATCTGTCCGCTTTCCGCCACGCCGGCGGTTTCCTTTTCGATCATAGAGGCTACGGTCAGAAGTTCACGCATCCCAAAGCTATGCTCTGCGATATACGCTTCATCATAACCCTTAGCGCTCCACTTTTCTGCCAGATCGGCATTGAGGGCCACCAGCTGTTCCTGTGCCTTGTCGGAGAATTTCTTCTTGAAGTTGCTCAGTAGCTTGTCCAGCACCCGATCCGGATCGTCGTTTTCATAGAAATCGTAGGTATCCGGGAACAAGAAGCCCTCAAGACGATTGGCTTCACCGTAAGGAATGCCCTCTAAGAACCAATAGTCAAATTCAAATTGTGCAGAGCATTCCTCCAACTGCGCCACAGTGCAGACCCCATTATTTTCCATCAACGTAAAGATCTGCTTTGCGGTATAACCTTCGGGAATGGTGACACGAACGGTAACTCGGTTGGGACTCCGTTCCACCATGCCCCCTACAAGGGCATGGTAGTCATAATTGTAATAGAGAACATAGTTACCGGGATCCATCTTATCTTCGGATTCTGTGAATTTGCAATAGAGTTTGAAAAGCCAAGGATATTTAATGATCCCCTTTTCCTTCAGCATTAGGCCGATGTCTTCTACGGTATCGCCCTCGTTCACTACCACGGTTAGGGACTCCTCAGATCTACCAAAGGCAAGAACATCCTGTGCGCATTCCCAAACGCCATAGCCTAAACCGATGGCACCCACGCCTACGAGAACCAAGTACAATAAAATCTTGGCAAAGAGAGGTACAATTCTCTTTTTGCGTCTTCTCTCAGGCTTTGGAGGAAGGGGCCCCGTGTCCTCAAGGTCCTCTTCGTAATCAAAGTCTTCGTCCTCAAAAAACTCGTCTTCTTCTGCAAACTCACGAGCGGATTCCTCTCGTGTGTAGTTTCCGTAATCTTGGAAGGCATTCCCGAAATCCGGCTCAAAGACCTTTTCTTCTTGGGGTGGAACGGGTGTCGAATCCCTATAGTCATCTACTGCGCCGTAAGGATTTCTACTTGCGGCAGTATCATAGAGATAGCCATGCTCCTCTTCTTCTCCCAGATGAGCCTTTACATCCCGGAGTAACTCATCCAAGGAAGGGGAATCCTGCAGATCCGGGTCATCCCCAAAATCGGCAAAGCCGTTCCGTCGACGATTGTCATTGTTCATATACATCCTCCTTATTTAGGACTTAGGAATAAACGACCTCCGCAGCGATCTGTTCAGAACGGGACTTTCCGCAAAGAGTCTCAATCAAAGTCAGCCCAAATTCAAAGGCCGCCCCCGCTGCTCTACCGGTAATAAGCTTTCCATCACGAACGCTTCCACAGTTTTCCATATGGGCACTGCCCATTTCTTCTTCCATTCCGGGGTAGCAAACAGCCTTTTTTCCATCGGTAAAGCCCAATTTCGCAAGAATCGTAGGCGCAGCACAAATAGCAGCCACAAATCTGCCGTCTTTGTAGGCCTTCTTTACAGCATCCATAACCACAGCATTTGCCTCGATGGAAGCAACCCCACCTAAGCCACCGGGGAGAACGATCATTTCCGCTTCATCCCACTTTGCCTCGGTCTGTGTGAGATCAGCCTTTACAGTAATGCCTCTGCTCCCTACAATATCCAACGCATCAATGCCAACAAATTTTGCATCTACGCCTGCTCTGCGGAGCAGGTCGCAAGGCACAACGGCTTCCATTTCCTCGAAGCCGGTTCCCAGCACAATATATACCATAATCATTCCTCCAGACAACTCTGAACCAGAGCAAAAATCTCATTATGAATATCTTCGATGGATCGCATCTTGCCGTCCTTTGCACACCGAATAATGTTCCAACCATAGAACTCTGCCGCTTCCAGTCCGGTGCTTCTGCACAGCTTCAGATAATCCATATGCTGTTCATGGATGTCCGCATTCGTATTTGTTGCAGCTTCTCGTTTCCGCATAAGCTGTCCGGTGATTTCTGTAGGTACATCTAAGTATATGACGAGATCCGGCTTGGGAAGTTCCATCTTTCCATACTCAAAATCATAAAGCCAAGAGAAAAATTCCTTCCGCTCTTCGTTAGAGACCTTGGACCCCTGATGAACTGCATTGGATGTGGTATAACGATCAGACAACATCACACCGCCGTCTCGGTAATAGGATCCCCAGACCTTTTTATAAGACGCGAAGCGATCTACCGCATAAAATGTGGAAGCCGCATAGGCATTCACGTCAGAGGGACGGGAACCGAATTCCCCCCCCAGATACATACGGATCAGAGAAGACGATTGCTCGGAGTACTGTGGGAATACCATGGTGCGGAATTCCTTTCCGATAGCTTGGAGACGCTTGGTCAAAAGCGAAAACTGCGTGGACTTACCGGAACCATCGGTTCCTTCAAATACGATGAGTTTGCCCATATTCATTACCCTTTCATTCGTTTTTTCCATGCCGCAAAGATAAATTTGGGCAGACGGAGCATCCGCTTAAAGCGACGAGGCTCCTTAATCAGACGGTAGAGCCATTCCAACTGGAGACGAATCATCCATTTCGGTGCCCGTTTCACGGTGCCTGCAATGCTGTCCAAAGTTCCACCCAAACCGCACATGAGTTTGACACCCATGGCCTGTTGATATTTCCGCATAAAACGCTCCTGCTTGGGAGAGCCCAAACAAACATAGAGTGCTTCTGCCTGCGCCTCATTGACTCGATTCAAAATTTCCAATTCGTCTTTGTAATATCCGTCAGAAATGCCACAAATATTCAAATTCGGATTCTTTTCCCGCATTTTCTCCGCGGCAAGTTCTGCTACGCCGGGCTTGCTTCCCAACAGATACAGGCGTGTGCCCAATTCTTCCATAATCGGAAGCAGATTCTGAGCAAATTCCACACCTGCTACTTTTTCCTTTAGAGGCGTTTTCAGGATCTTAGCTCCCAGAACCACCCCGGCGCCGTCCGGAAGAACCAGTTCTGCTCCGTTCAGGAGATCTCGGAAGGACTCATCATGAAGTGCTTCATATGCCATTTCCGCATTGGGGGTAACACAATAGCAGGTTCTGTGTCCCTCTAAAATCTCACGGCCCTTTTCCAGTGCCTCTTCCATAGTCACATTATCGTATAATACGCCTAAAACGTCGGTTTTCATACACATACCTCGCCGTTATATAGTTATAATTATTTTACCACATTTTCCTTCTTTTGTCTATAGCAATGTCGGTAGATTCCCCTCAGAAGAAAATACCGCAGTAAATCACAGTTCATTGCTCCGATGGAGCGAATGAATCATGAATATTGAAGCCGCTACGCTGATGAATCATTGATGTGTGGCTATGCCACGGATTGGATTTGATGGGCTAACACCCATGATTACTGACTTATAAACAGCGCGACAAACGGGAATTTGAAGTGCAAATAGATAGACAGAAGGCTCTGTTGAGGAATTGGGATCCCCAACAGAGCCTCCGGATTTAGGTTGTGCAAATTGTAGTTGTATTTTTAGTTTGCAAAGTAGGCCTTGGCACTGTCGGAGTAGGCGAAGAGAGTCTTGCACAGATCGCCAAGAGTATCTGTTTTGCCGTTGCCGTAGGTATCTGCGGCATATTGCAGAGTGCCGGAAACTACGGTATCACCGGACAGGATCTGCACCGTCAGCACGGAGCGAAGCTCTGCGGCAAGTAAGGAATCCAGAGTGAAGGCGTAGTAACCGTGGCTTGCATTGTAGACCTCAAGATCGGTGATGATCTTCTCCTTGTCCTTACCATTGATATCCTTGTAGGTGACCTTCATGGTCAGATCTTCGGTAGAGCCGGTGTAGGAACCAAGGGAGAAGATGAACTTCACACTGACCTTAGAAGCCAGATCCAAGGACTTGCCCAGCCACTGTACTGCGTTGGTTGCGGGGATATTCTCCGTCAGGTTGGTGTTACCGAAGGTAACGGCTTCCATATCACTGAGGAGGGCTTTCTGCTCTTCCGTCATCTTGGCATCTACCAAAGCATCCAAACGGTAGGACTTAAAGGTCTGCGCCTTAGCACCGTAGCGGAGAAGCTCTGCGCAGAGAACTTTCAGCTTCTGTGCCGCGTTAGCTTTGCCAAGCTGGGCATAGGCATAAGTAGCTACGCTATAGGTGTCAATGGGAGAGTAGTGCACCTGACCATCCTTGGTGCCGTAGAGAACAGCACGGATCTCGTCATTCATGTTGACGGCGGTGAGACCGGACAGAGTAAAGTAGTAATAGCTTCCGTTTTCTACGGGGAGAAGCTTCACTTCCTTAAGGGAGTACTTGCCGTCCTTGTAGCTGTCGATCTCTACCAGAATGTAGATAGAATCCAAGTCATAGCCTGTCAGAGTGGATCTGCCGATGGCGTAGTTGATGGAAATATCACTTGCAAGATTCAGACTATGTCCCAGCTTCCAAGTGCTTTCCAGAACAGGCTCTTTGACCTCCTTAAGTCCGCAGGAGCAGATCCCCTCTGTGAATACATGATCCTCTACATAGGAATCCTTGCAGAAATCGCAAGTCAAGGTATGGGTTCCGTCCCCGTTATCGGATGCACGGAATTCGTGCTTGGGACAGATATAAGGCAGATCCTCATTGACACCGTCTCTCCGTACCCAGAGAGAAATCATACGGTTCAGCTTTTCGGGAACATCCGTTGCCTTCATATCCGTCACTGTGGAGCCTGCACCTGCCAAGCCCCTACCGGATTCATAATAGCAGAAGTCCGCTCTGCCATTGCTGTACTTGGTAGAAATTGCATTGGCGAATACACCCTCGGCACTGCTTGTATATTGGCTGTAGGAATTGAGGATCCGTCCCTTATTCTCTGCGGCAATACCGGAACTGCCTGCCCCGGTGGTAATGGAGCCGGTATAAGCACAGCTCAGGATCACACCTCTGTTCTCACCTGCGATACCGCCGTGAGAGTTTCCGCCGATGCGGAGTTCACCGTAGAGGCCGTAGTGGTCGGAAATGGGATAGCCGTTGACCTTATCCAGGGCAACCTTGTAATAGGGCACATCAACATTGTTGGTGATGAACATAAAGTCACCACGACTGGTTGCGGTTTCTTTGTAGGAGCTGTAGGTGTTCTGATCCACGGGGGTACCCAGTTCCACTGCGGCATAGCGAGCCTCCGTTAATGTCTTGCTCAATTCCTGTGCCATCTTAGAGGAGGGCTGTGCGTTAAAGTCGCCGATGATGTGGAAATAGATCTCGTTGTAGCCCTTGGCTTCATACTTTTCCATAAGGGCGTTCATACGGTTCATGATCAGCTCCACGCCCTTATCACGAGCCAATTCTACCTCGTGATCCAAATGGGCATTGGCGGCAATGATGAGCATATTGTTGCTCTTGACCTTCAGAACAGCATAGGTACAGGTACGGTAGTGGATCGCACCCCAGCCATAGGAGATCTTATCGGGAGTTTCACTGAGCCAGAAGGTGCCCTTTTCCAGAGCGGAGAATTTACTGCTCTTCCAGTAAATAGGAGTACCTGCCTCGGAAATGGGGGTATTGCCGTAGACCAACTGCTTTTCGTACCCTGTGAGGACACTGTCAATGGCGGTCTTCCACACAGAGTCGTACTCCTGGAAGCCGATGATGTCGGGTGAATAGTTCTTCAGGAAGGTCTTCATACGGGGGATTCGTTCTTCTACACTGTTGGGGGAGGGATCATTTGCACGAGAGTAACGGACATTCTGACACATGAGGGTATAGTCATAGGTGGTCTGGGTAGATACCACATCCGCACTGCTCATACAGCCCATAACCAGTCCCGTATCATTGATACCAACCACTGTACCGGTATTGGTTTTGCCGGAAACCGTAGCATTTTCTACACAGAGGAATTTGACAGTACCTTCTTTGAGATGGCCCACAAGTCCCTGTGCGTTATCGCCGGTAATGACAAAATTGCTAAGCGTATGTCCCTGTCCGTCCAATACACCACGGAAGGGTGCGGTTTTTGTGCCGACGGAAGGAATGGCCTGTCCACCGAAGTCCAGATCCGCTGTAATACGGATATATTGATCGCCGTAAGCGTTGCCACCGTTGACAGCTTCTGCAAAGGCCAGATAGGCTTCCACAGAGTCGATCTCCATTACGGTTGCCCATTTCGCATAGAAGGTCTTATCCCCTACGGAATCGGGGTTGACCACTGTCATAGGCTGTCCCGTAAGATCCGAATCTTCAAACCATCCGGCAAAGGCATAGCCTTCCTTAGAGATCATGGTCTCGTCGGGAAGTCCCGCACCGGGAGCCTTGGTGTAAATCGAGGTACCTGTTCCCTGCCATGCACCGCCGTTTGTCTCATAGCTGATAGCAAAGGTCACTGCCGTGGGATAGGCATAGGAGGTAATGGCATCGGGGGCGGAATAGGCTTCCGTACCGTAGTAGTATTCTGCATTGGTAGAGGGCAGATCGTCCCCTAAATTGGCACAGATGGTCTGATAGTCCAGTTGGATCCCATCGGCATAGGAATATAAACGGGTGCAGATAGCAGGAGCCTGATTCTGTGTGCAGATTGCAGGGATCACAGGAGTATTGGTAAAGACACCGGTACTTGTGGTCTTACGCGCGGAGGTGTTTATATAGGAGCCCACAATACCGGACTGGAACCGCTGGAGATTGGTTGCGGAGCCTGCTACAGACACATCACAAGCGGTTTTCAGATAGTAGCAATCCTTAAAGGCAGGGGTATAGCCCTCTTTCACGCGAGCCAGAGCCGCTACATCACTTGTTGCGGTAACGATGCCTGTATTGAAGCAACCGGTCATTTGGATATTAGCCTGTCCCCAACCGGCAATACCGGCGGCGCCTCGCTGGGTGGCGGTGATGGTGCCGTAGTTGCCGCAATAGTTAAAGACAGAGCTCATTCTTGCCACACCTGCAATACCGCCGATACCGTCACTGCCTGTGGTGGATTTGATACTCGCGCCGTTGGTGCAGTACTCAAAGGTACAACCGTCTGCATAGCCCGTAATACCACCTGCACGGTTGCCAACGGTTACAGAACCGTTGTAAATTTGCAAGCCATTAAAATAGGCCTGATAACAGCTACCGAAGAGGCCGCCACCGTTGAGGGAAGTATCATTGACTTTCAGGTTAAACACTCGGAAATTGTTGCCATAGAAGCTACCGGAGAAGGATTTGGACCAATCATCGTTAGCAACAAATTGACCAATAGGAGTATGAACCTCGTACTCCATATTGATATCCCCCAGCATATACAGGGACTTACCTGCAAAGGTCACGCCACTGTTTACAGCCGTTGCCATTGCCGTAAAGCCGGCGGCATCGGTGACAACATAGAGCTCCTCATTAGGGAAGGTGCTGTAGTCTGCCACATTGGCCGCATCTACCGTAACGGTGAGACTTGCATTCTGTGCAGGCATGATATAGCTACAACCGTTGACCGTACCTGCGTTGGCACTTAGGCTCACGGCAATATTTTCGGGAACACCGATGGTATAGGTGTCTCCCGCATTGAGATACATGGAAGCAGTACTGCTCTGACCCTTTGCAACATAGGTAACGGAGAGATAGTACACACCGGCGGACTCTCGTAGCTCCGGGAACAAGGCACCCTGAGACCATACAGGTTCCTCACCCAGAGGAGATTTCACATCCAGAACGCGGGCAATATACCCACTGCCTAAGCCATGCTTAGAAGCCTTGATCTCCCCTTCGGACCAATCGTATTCCGTATAGGAGCCGTCAAAGTAATAGTTGTTGTACATGGCTCTGGTTTGATTGGTGGCGGTAATATTATTGCTGTATCGACCGATGGCGTATTTGGTGGTAGCTACCAGCTGTCCTATGTTGAAGCAGTTGTAGATCTGTCCCACATAGCTGTCACTGCTACCCTGACACCAACCGGAAATACCTGCCGCAACTTTGATACCCGTGGCAACACCTGCAAAATAGCAGTTTTTCGCAATGGCACCCTGTTGCAAACCGCCTACGATACCGCCTACGGAGAGGGATTCGTAGTCGCCGGAAATGGTGACGGAAGAGGAACTCCAGCATTTTTCCACCAGACCCTTTTCTACGATGCCGGCAATGGAACCGGCACGCCAGCCGTCCTTACTGCAGGTAGATGTGAAAATACCGGCTTCCATACCTAAGTTTCTGACCACGCCTGTGGCACTTACCTTACCGATAAATCCGCAGTTGGCATCCTTGGTAGTAACGGATAACCGCTTGATCGCATGGAAGCCACCGTCGAAAGTGCCTGCAAATTCCACAGGAGGCACATATGAAAACCCATTCATGTCGATATCGCAGATCATGTACAGTGTCTTCCCTGCAAAGGTGTTGCTCTGTCCCAAACGGGAGAATTCCTGCAAGCCCTGAGGTGTGGAAATTCGGAATTCCTTGGCATCGGGATACCGCTCATAAAGGAGGATATCCGGAACGGCTTCTGTCTCCAAAGCCTCTGCCCTTAGGCTTCCCTGCACAGAGAAGACAGAAAGGACACAGACCAGAACCAAGAAGAGGCTGAGAAGTCGTTTTTTCATAGTGGTAGACCCCTTTCGTTATGTATGTTATCAGCATATCACACTTTCCCCAATAACGCAACTGCTTTCCGCTCCCGAAATCCCACCGAAGAAAATACTGCTGAAAATCACAGTTTATGGGCCTGTTTATGGTTTGCACCTGTAGGGGCGAAGCTGTGTCTTCGCCCGTGGCAGTATCGTCGCAGATAGCAATTTCTCCATTCGTAAAAATCAT
>JAZSAO010000103.1:0-1628 GCA_045601945.1 Faecousia sp.
ACCGCTTCCAGGAGGGAGCCTATGGCGGACACGACTATGACCGTCAGGACAATCCCGCATGGGCAACTGCCTGTACCGATCAGGCAGGCAATGTGTTCACTGTGAATAATGAGGACGGGACCCTAAGCCTGTATACCTCCTGCGACTACTTCGGCACCTTGGGAAGCAGTGAGCATTACGGAGCCTATCTGGCAACCTCCGGCACCTCCGGCAAATACGGCTGGCAGGGAAACACAAACCGCCACACTCTGTCCTATGATCCTGTCAATGCGGAGATCCTTGCAGTTCGATTTAAGACGGAGGGGCTTGTGGCTCAAAGCGGAAAGACTCCCAATCTACAGCTGGTCTCCATCGTAGAAAATGATCACATTACCGTAAACGATTATACCAATTCCGTACCCTTTACCGTCAAGGATGGGGAGTATCAGACGGTATACATGCCCATAAGTGATGCCTACCGCGCCTTGGACTACGTCAAGTCTTTGGGTATCCGCTTCCAATTCACGAAGGCTGAGCAGGAAGGCTCCATTGCCAAGATCATTGTGGATTATATCTACATGGGACCGGAAGCAGATATGCCTGAGCCCAGATTCACAGTTACCTTCCAAGATGAGAATGGAACGATCCTCCAGAAGCAAACTGTTCCTCAGGGTGAAATGGCTGTATACAGTGGTACGGCTCCCACTAAGGCATATGACACGACCTATCACTATGAATTCAAGGGTTGGGATCAGGATCTGAGCGTTATTATGCAGGATATGACTGTAAAACCGGTCTTTACTGCTATTTCTCATAGCTTCTCCTATACGAAGCTTGATACATCTGCTCATAAGGCTGTATGTGCCTGTGGCTTCAGCAAGACAGAAAACCACAGCTTCGTAAATGGAGTTTGTCCCTGCGGAGAGGCAGAGATCAAGGAGCCTATTCTTGATAGCAGTTTAAAGATCAATCATACTCTGAACCTTGCCAGTGATATTTCAGTGAACTTTGCGGTTTCTAAGTCTTTGCTACAGGGCTTCGATATGGATACTGTATACCTTCTCACTGAGCTGGAGACCTATGAAGGAAATAGTAAAACGGGAACAACTACAGTTAAACTGTTGCCTGTAGATCAGGGGGCATATTACTACTTCACCCTAATCGGTTTGACTGCAGTACAAATGAATGACCGTCTGTCCTCTGTTCTCTATGGTACGAAGGCAGGACAGCCCTATCGTTCTGTTGTAGACATCTATAGCATTTCCGATTATGCCTACTCTCAGATGAATAAGGATGGTGTGCCCGATACCCTGAAGACGCTGTGTGCGAACCTGCTCCGCTATGGCTCTAAAGCACAGAGCTTCAAGAACTACCGCACCGATGCTCTCGCAGATGCCAATATGACAGCTACCCAAAAGGCCTATCTGTCTGACATGGACTCTGTCACCTTCGGCAACACCAACAAGGTTCTGAATGATTTGGAAAACGCTCCCATCTCTTGGGCAGGCAAGGCTCTGGATCTGGAATCCAAGGTGGCTCTTAGGTTTGTATTTGATCCTGCAAATTATGATGGAGAGCTGTCAGCATTGACTATCCGCATTTCCTATGAGGATGTTCAGGGCAATACCAAGACCCTGACCCTTGGAAAC
>JAZSAO010000104.1:0-2388 GCA_045601945.1 Faecousia sp.
TCTTCTGCACGGAAAAGATTTTCTATTTGATATATAGGCGAAGAAAGCCTGAGAATACTTTTCTCAATGTTATTTGCAAACATTCGCTAAGATCACTTCTTCCTCAGGAATACTGGGTATACCCCCGGATTTTTCCGTAGACAGGCTGGCAGCGGTGGAGGCAAAGCTGCCCACAGCATGCATCTGCTCCGCAGTCAGCTGAGAAGGATGTACACCATATTTCAGCAGTCGGCTGACCGCACTGCCGCCAAAAATGTCGCCGGCACCGGTGGTATCGATGGGGCTGACTTTGGGGCATTTTACATAGGTTGCGCCGTTTTTGTTCTTCAGGTAGGCACCATTCGGTCCTAATGTGACCATAGCAAGGGAAACGCCAAACTCATTGAGCAGCTTGTCTGCACCCTCCTCCGGGGTGCAGCCGAACAGGAATTCCACCTCTTCATCGCTGATCTTCACCACATCCGCCTGAGAAAGACCCCACAAAAGCTGCTCTTTGCAGACACTCATATTGCTCCACAAAGGCTTGCGGAGGTTGGGATCATAAGTGATCAGCTTCCCCTTGCTCTTGGCATAGGCAACTGCCTTTTGGGTAGCGGTACGGGCAGGCTCATCGGTCAAAGACAGGGTGCCGAAATGGAACACCTTGGCTTCGTCGATCAGGGAAAGGTCCAACTCCTCAAAGGATATGCAGGTATCCGCACCGGGCTTTCGGGAGAAAGCAAATTCCCGGTCACCGCTTTCATCAAAGGTGACAAATGCCAATGTTGTAAACACATCATCGGTAGAAACCAGACCCTTGGTTTCGATTCCGGCTGCCTGCAAAGTGCCAAGGAGCAGCTTTCCGAAGGTATCGGTGCCGACCTTGCCCAGCAGTGCTGTGCCAAAGCCATACTTGGTCAGAGCTGCCAAAAAGTTGGCAGGGGCGCCGCCGGGATGGGCAGCCATGGTGGGATAACCGTCTGCATCGGTGCTGACGGTGGCAAAATCAATTAACAGTTCGCCTAAAGCTACTACATCAATCATAGTCTTTTCTCCAAAAAACAAGTATAAATTATTGTTTATATCACCATTGGTTAGAGGTATCACGCAATGGCCCCCTTGTGTAAAGGGGGCTGTCAAAAATCTACGATTTTTGACTGGGGGATTGTGTCTGTATTTTGGACAATCCCTCCGTCACGGCTATCGCCGTGCCACCTCCCTTTACACAAGGGAGGCATTACGTTTCACCATTCCTTAGTGCGGTAAATTCTGATTTATCGCTTGATAGGCTCTCCTGTCAAAGGAGGCACCTGCGGGGTGAAACGGCTGAACAGTAAGCATTTACTCCGCTGCGGGGTACTCGTTGCACAGCAGGCGGTAGGGGGGCTCGTCCTCCTCGATGGTGGGGAAACGACCCACAGGGGGATTGAACCGATTGTCGGTATTATCGTCATTGCACTGGCTCACTTCGCCCAAAAGCACATTGCCGCTGCCCTCTTCCACGGAAAAATCGTGGTACAGGAACTGCTGGATAAGGATGCTCTCACCGGGGGGCAGACGAATCTGACTGCCGGCAGGGACAGTATAGGTTCTGCCGTCGGTATGGACGGTGACATCGGACTCGTAGTCAATGGACTCGTCGGGCAGGCTGTTATACACCCGGATCAGCACATTTCCGCCGCCCCGGTTGATAATATCCTCGGTCTTATACCAGTGGAAATGGTTGGGAGCATACTGACCTTCCTTCAGGTACAGCAGCTTTTCTGCATAGACCTTGGGATATTTATCCTCCATAGCCCGGTTGCCGTTGCGAATGGTGATCAGAGAGAATCCGAAGTTATCAAAGTCGCCCATGCCGTAGTCGGTAATATCCCAACCCAGCATGCAGTCCCGAACCTCATCATACTCATGACCGATATTCTTCCACTGCTCCGGCGTGAAATGGCAGAAGGGGGGCAGATAGCAATGCTCCTTCTGGCATGCAGCTTCCAATTCTTTTAATGCTTTATTGATTTCAGATCTTTTCATAGTCGTTTCCTCCTATATTTTTATCATTTTTTGAGCCACAATAAAGGTTTCACCTTCAAAACCGTAGGGATTGGGTCCCTTGCCGCTGGCGTTGAACAGCCATTGGGGATTTCCTTCTTCATCAAACAGAACCCAGGCACGCTCCATATTGCCCTGCTGAGTTTGAGTTCCGTCTGCCCAATTTACCTGACGGGAATAGACCTTGGGATCTTCCGGGATGGTGAAATGGATGCAGTCATCACTTTCCGCATAGAAGCCACAGCCCCATTCTCCGGTAATACCAAAGTGACCGTTTTTGCTGTCATCCTTGGCAATCATACAGAATTTCTTCCGTTTTTCGTTATACCACAGGAAGGGGTCCTCCACATGAATATCCGGATG
>JAZSAO010000105.1:0-4874 GCA_045601945.1 Faecousia sp.
GTTCTTTTCTGGTGGAGGCGGGGGGAGTCGAACCCCCGTCCGAAAATAACTTGACAAGAACTTCTCCGGGTGCAGTCGATTATTTACATTTCCTCACAGGCCCGGGAATCGACACCCTGGCCTATTTGGTAGCTTCATAAATGCGTGGTACGGGCAAAGCTTACCGCACTCACGTTCTCTACTCAAATCACACCCTAGCCCGGCTCGTAGACCTTCCGGGGAGGATGGCCGCTAATTAAGCAGCAAAAGCGTACTGATTGTTGTCAGTTAATTTAAAAGTTTTACCCGTTTTATCGTGGTTCAGGTGCCACGACCCGCTATTCCGGCCTCACTATCCCCGTCGAAACCGGTGCGCCCCCATATTGACTCCTCTCAATGGCAGATCTCTCTGCCATTGAGAAGGGGAGTGCTTACATAAAAACGCTGATTAGAATCTACCGTAGGGATCGGGCAGCTTCTTGGGTTCGGGATATTCCACACCCTGAGTATCTACACGGATGGACTTGATCTTCTGATCCTCCATGGGACGGTCATAGCCATCGGTCTTGACCTTGCAGATGGCATCTACAGCCTCGATACCGGTGAGGACCTTACCGAAACCTGCATACTGCTTATCCAGATGGGGAGCATCCTGGTGCATGATGAAGAACTGGGATCCGCCGGAGTTGGGGGACTGGGCTCTTGCCATGGAGAGGACGCCTCTCTTGTGCTTCAGGTTGTTTTCTACGCCATTGAACAGGAACTCACCCTTGATGCAGTAGCCGGGGCCACCCATACCGGTTCCCTCGGGACAGCCACCCTGAATCATAAATCCGGGGATAACACGATGGAAGATCAGTCCATCGTAGAATCCTGCATTTGCTAAGGAAATAAAGTTATAAACAGACTGAGGAGCAATTTCGGGATACAACTCAGCAGTAATTACAGAGCCGTTCTCCAGTTCAAAAGTTGCAATGGGATTTGCCATATCAACGATTCCTTTCTTTCATAGCACGGTCGATCTGACGACGTGCATCTTTATTTGCAGCATCTTGACGCTTGTCATAGAGTTTTTTGCCTTTACACAGGGCAATTTCCACTTTCACACGGGAGTTCTTCAGGTAGACCGATAGGGGAATAATAGCATTACCCTCTAACTTCACCTTGGAATGTAGTCGCATGATTTCCCTCTTGTGTAGAAGAAGCCGTCTGGGCCGCAGGGGATCTTTGTTAAAAATATTTCCCTGCTCATAGGGGCTGATGTGCATCTGCTTGATCCACAGTTCCCCGTTTTTTACCTGACACCAAGCTTCCTTCAGGTTAAAGGTGCCAAGGCGGATGGACTTTACTTCTGTACCGAATAATTCAATTCCGGCTTCAAAGCGTTCTTCTACGAAATATTCATGAAAAGCCTTTTGGTTCTTTGCAAGGATCTTCACGCCCTTATCCATAGCCTTTGCCTCCTTTTCCTTTGGGTTCTGTATTTATTATATCATATCTGTCAAGTCCTCAAACAGATACTTTCCAAACTCCTCCACTGTTTCAAAATATAACTCTACACTTTCCTTCATGTCACGACGGATCAACTCGAACTCATGAGACCATCCTGCACATGCAAAGGGAACCTCACAAGCAGCAGACATATCCCGTCCGCTTCGCATATCATCTACCATGAGGATCTCTTCCGCCTTCAGATCAAAGCGCTTCATAATATCCAGCAGGGTATAAGGATGGGGTTTGCGGAGGCTTTCTCCCAACTCCCAAGCATAAACAGCATCCGGAAGAAATCCAAAATTTTTCTCATAATCCCTGCAGATATTTTCTTCTCCGGAATGAGAGGATACGCAAATCAGGCCGCCTTTTTCTTTGAATCTACGAAGAATTTCACGTAACCCTTCGTAGGCAGGCGGAACATGAGTACGTACATAATCTTTCCAAAATTCGAATTGCTCCTCGATCTCCGCATCTGTCAATCCTAAGCACAAGCGACACATCCCTGTATAGTTATATTGGTAGCAAAACTCACAGAATTGACTATATGAAAGAATCGAATCCGGATGACTTTCTTTCAGTCCGGCCAACAACGCCGGAAAATTCACGGTCTTCCCGCTTTCAACCACCGTATCATCGTGATCCAACACAAGACATCGAAATTTCAGGATCCAGCACCTCCTTTTTCTTTATCATATCAAAAAATGTATAAAATTGCAATGGTCGGAAATCTTAAACAGTTTAAAAATCCCCCTTGCAAAATGAACAATTGTTTGATATAATATATTTAAAGTGAGGTGATGGGAATGAATGTGGAAATGATATCCGTTTGTGGTGCAGACGGAAGAATCACACCTATCCGATTCCGCATGGAAGGGGAAGACCAAGAGATGCACGTCGTTCCCATTTCCAAAGTCATGTATTGCAATTCCATACAGTATGCAGGAATCGACGCGTTGCAATATCTTTGTAAAGGTAAAATGCACGAGCAAGAAAAACTATTTGAATTGCGTTACACCTTAAAGACCCATTGTTGGTCTATCTTTCGGGTAGTATACTGACCTTTCCGTCTGTATGTTGATTCTTCCATTGACAAGCCGAAAAAAAATGATACAATAGTAGCTACATAGAGCATGAATATCTTAAGATTCACATATGCTTTTTCCGAGGTGTTGTTATGTTAGATCTTAAGAAATATGCTCTGATATGCTTGATTCTTTGCCTTGGGATAATTCTTACAGCTTTCGGCCTATCCCATGTAGGTTCTACCGTTGCTGTCTGGCAAAAAGAACCGATCTCCGTACCGATTTTTGTAATCGACCCCGGTCACGGAGGTGAAGATGGCGGTACAACAGATGCATCCGGTCGGAAAGAAAGTGAGATCAACTTAGAAATCGCTCTGCGGCTTCGAGATCTTATGGCACTTTTAGGCGCAAATACCTCCATGATCCGCCAAGAGGACATCAGTATATACACCGAGGGAAGCACTATTGCTGCCCGAAAGGTATCGGATATCCATAATCGCGTTCGGATCACAGAAGAAACGCCCAACAGTCGTTTGATCAGCATTCACCAGAATTACTATCCGGAAGAAAAATATCGCGGCGCACAAGTCTTCTACAGCCCTACCGTCGGAAGTCAAGAATGGGCCGCCGCTTTGCAAAATACGATTAACACACAAGTAGATCTCCGTAATCATCGGGAATGCAAGGCAGCAGGAGAGATTTATTTGCTACAGCATATCCACTGTCCTGCAATTTTAGTAGAATGCGGATTTTTATCGAACCGCGAAGAAGCCACTTTGCTACAAGAGGCCTCTTATCAAAAAAAATTAGCCGCAGTCATAGCCTGTTGTGCTATTAGAGAACCGGAGGATCCAAATGAAATCTAAAACAGTGTTTCTATGTACAAATTGCGGAAATGAATCTGCAAAATGGGCAGGAAAATGTCCCTCCTGTGGACAATGGAATTGTCTGGAGGAATATACACCACCCACAACCGCAAAAGGAACGCCCGTCAGTTTAGCCGTAACTGCAGCGCGACCTAAACGCCTGAAAGAAATCCAAACTGACGAAGCACTTCGCTTTTCTACCGGTATGGGCGAATTGGATCGCGTTTTGGGTGGTGGTGCTGTCCGTGGATCCCTTGTGCTGGTAAGCGGTGCCCCCGGCATTGGCAAATCTACCATGTTATTACAGATTTGTCAGCAGATATGTAAGAGCCAATCCGTTCTTTATGTCTCCGGTGAGGAAAGCGAAAGCCAGTTAAAACTGCGCGCCCAGCGTTTGGATGTTGTAAGCGAGGATCTTTTCTTCCTTTGTGAGCCAAACTTAGATTCTGCAATTCACAGCGCAGAACAGCTAAAACCGGGGCTTCTGATCGTCGACTCCATCCAGACACTTTACACAGAAGATCGTAACACATCTCCCGGTTCCGTAGCCCAAGTAAAGGATTGTACCCTCCGTCTTATGCAATATTGTAAGAGCAGTGGAGTAACTGTCTTTGTAGTAGGACATATCAATAAAGAAGGTGCTATTGCCGGACCTAAGGTTCTGGAGCATATGGTAGACTGCGTTCTGTATTTTGAAGGCGAAGAACATACTACCTACCGTCTCCTCCGCGCCGCTAAAAATCGCTTTGGATCCACTAACGAGATCGGTGTATTTGAGATGTATGACAAAGGGCTCCGGGAAGTTCCGAATCCCTCGGAAATGCTTCTGTCCGGCAGACCCCAAGGGACGCCGGGCTCCTGTGTTGCTTGTGTCATGGAGGGAACACGCCCCATTCTTGCAGAAGTACAGGCACTTGTCTCTCCCACCACGATGAATTTCCCCAGACGGAGCAGCAACGGATTTGATTATAACCGTACAGCAATGCTTTTGGCCGTTATGGAAAAACGGGGTGGGATTCGTTTCTCAAATTCCGATGTATATTTAAATGTCATCGGTGGTCTCCGGTTAGACGAGCCTGCAGCCGATCTTGCCGTTGTCATTGCCGCTATTTCAGCAGCAAAGGATACCCCGGTATCGGATACTCTTGCTGCAGTAGGGGAGGTCGGCTTAACCGGCGAAATACGTGCTGTCAGCCAACTATCCCAGCGTCTCATTGAGATCCGTAGACTGGGCTTTACCCAATGTATCATTCCTCGGAGCGGCACCCAAGATTTCAAGGCTCCCGAGGGGTTAGAACTTCTCCGAGTCAGAAATATTCGAGAAGTCATTGCCGTAGCTTTTTAATATCTTTTTACCAAGGAGAAACCTATGCCAAGTATTAAATATATTGCCAGAGTCATTCGCGGAATGCGTTTTGATAAGCTGAACTCCATGATGGAAACCGTAAAAGAAAAAAGCGGTCACTCTAAACTCCGTACTTTCTGTTCCATGCTTTGGTGCGGTCTGCGTTAT
>JAZSAO010000106.1:0-2464 GCA_045601945.1 Faecousia sp.
CCCTGCCTATAATTACTTTAACTATGATATGACCAACGACGGGAAATGGTATAGAGGCTATTGGGCAACAGGCTACAATGGGGATAACAGACAGTATACCATCAATAACGCCGGGGGAACCCTTACGGTCAATGTGACAGACGGGTTTAGTGGTACCGTGGCAGACGGCAACCAGGTTTTCGGACCTTGGCTGAAAATCACCAACGGCCACGGGGTGCAACCGAATAAGAATGTAGATACCTTTGTACCCCTAAACTATGACCCGGAGAATGTGGATATTGTCCAGATTCGCTTTAAGCTCACCGGATGTCAGGTGCCCACCGGAACTACCCCTAAGGTTGTCTTTGAATATTACTATAATAAAAATGGAGCATATACCGGCTCTGCCGACATGGCCGCTACCTACACCTTCAAAGAAGGGGAATATCTTACCGTAACCATGCCTGCACCCAAAAATCTCACGTCTGCAGATGTTCTCCGAGGCTTTGGGTTCCGCTTCCAGAATATTAAGAGCACTTCCGGGGGCAAGCTGATAGTAGACTATATTTACATAGGCGAAAAACAGGATGAAACTCTGCTCTTCAACTTTGATAACAGTAGTGCATCTAAATTGCGGTATCAGAACATTGCGTATAATTTCTATAACTTTGACACGGTCTCCAACGGCTACTGGTCAACGGGATATAATGACAAGAATACCAATTTTACGGTGAATAACAGCGACGGAACACTGAATGTCAATGTAACCGATGGCTACAGTAGTAACTCCGCAGGAGAAAATATCATCTACGGACCTTGGGTAAAGACGACCAATACCTATGGGAAATTCACCGGTCAGAGTACCTATGACTACTATCCTCTGAGCTACGATCCTAAAAATGCGGAATTTTTCCAGATTCGGTTCAAGACAACGGATTGCATCCCCGACTCCGGTAAGAACCCCAGAGTCGTTTTGGAGTATTATTACACAAAGGATGGTGCATACGCATATGCCAATGATATTCTTGCAACCTATACATGGAAAAACGGCGAATATCAAACCCTGACTGTTCCTGTTACGGCAAAATTCAAGGCCGCAGATGAGATCCTCTGCTTTGGTCTCCGCTTCCAGCATATTAGAAGCAGCTCCGGAGGCTCTGTAAGCATTGACTACATTGCCATTGGAAAGAACGAGGAGTTGCCTACACCTAAGTATACTGTTACCTTCAAGGGGGCAGATGGAAGTATTTTGCAACAGCAGACCTTGTCCAAGGGAGAGAATGCTGTTTATAGCGGTTCGACTCCTGCAAAAGCACCTGATGAAAAAGGTCATTATAGCTTCTCCGGCTGGGATAAGCCTCTAACAAATATTACCGGCGATACTGTAATAACTGCCAAATTTGCCGTTTCCGCTCACAGCTATCGCTGTGTCTACGAAAATGATACTACTCACAGAATCTACTGCGACTGCGGATATAAAAAGTACGAAAATCACGCAGTAGTGATAGATGCAGCCGTTCCGCCCACCTGCACGGTTACCGGCTTGACAGAAGGAAAGTATTGCTCAACCTGTAAGGCATACTTGGTTCCCCAGGAACTTGTTCCGGAAAAGGGTCACACAGAGGTTATCGACAAAGCCGTTGCGCCTACTTGCACTCAGAGCGGCAAGACAGAAGGTAAGCACTGCTCAGTATGTAATGTTATTCTTGTCGCCCAGAATGTAGTTCCTGCAAAGGGTCACACAGGGGTAATTGACAAGGCAGTTGATCCTACCTGTACCGAAACCGGTCTGACGGCAGGAACGCACTGTTCCGGATGTAATGCGGTTTTGATTGCACAGCAGACGATTCCCGCTAAGGGACATACTGAAATAATAGATGAGGCAGTTGCCGCAACCTGCACTACCTCCGGCAAGACGGAAGGTAAGCATTGCTCTGTTTGTTCCGCAGTTCTTATTGCACAGGAAGTGATCTCTGCAACCGGACACAGCTACACTTACACAAAGGTTGACGATCAAACTCACACCATCGGCTGTAAAAACTGTTCTCTGTCCGAAACCGCCCCCCACAATTTCCAAGACGGTTTCTGCATCTGCGGAGCAGAAGAAATTAAGGAGCCTGTTTTGGAAACCGGTTGGAAAATCGGTCATACCCTGAATTTAGCAAGTGATATTTCCGTCACCATGGCAATCAGCAAAGCCTCTCTCAGTGGCTTCGACATGGATACGGTCTATGTTCTTTCCCAACGAGATGTATATGAAGGCAATGTGAAAACAGGCGTAAAGACCATTGAGATCCGTCCGGAGGATAAGGGTAGCTACTATTATTTTACCCTAACGGGACTCACAGCGGTGAACATGAACGACGAGATCCGCTCAGTACTCTACGGCACGAAAGACGGTCAAGTCCCTTACTCTCCCGTGGATGCATACAGCATTGCCACCTATGCCTATGCACAGATGAATAAGACTGCCGCAACGCAAAAG